>NZ_JBHYVA010000092.1:0-16184 GCF_042750055.1 Streptomyces sp. NPDC059456 | reverse complement strand
CGCCCCGCGGGGCGGCCGCCCCCCCCCCGATCTCCCCGTGTCTGCGGGGATGGACCGTGCGCGGAGGTCGCCCGCCGCTGGTTCGCCAGACTTGAGGAGTACCACTCATGGCCCCCCGTCCTGTTCCGGGAGAGCTCACCTTCGTTGCACCCCGCGGAGCCAAGAAGCCGCCGCGGCACCTTGCCGACCTCACGCCCGAGGAACGCCGGGAAGCCGTGGCCGCGATCGGTGAGAAGCCGTTCCGCGCCAAGCAGCTCTCGCAGCACTACTTCGCCCGGTACGCGCACGACCCGGCCGAGTGGACCGACATTCCGGCGGCCTCCCGGGAGAAGCTCCGGGAGGAGCTGCTGCCCGAGCTGATGAACGTCATCCGGCACATCTCGTGCGACGACGACACCACCCGCAAGACCCTGTGGAAGCTGCACGACGGCACGCTCGTCGAGTCCGTGCTGATGCGCTACCCCGACCGGGTCACCATGTGCATCTCCTCGCAGGCCGGCTGCGGCATGAACTGCCCGTTCTGCGCCACCGGCCAGGCGGGCCTGGACCGCAACCTGTCCACCGCCGAGATCGTCCACCAGATCGTCGACGGCATGCGCGCGCTGCGCGACGGCGAGGTCCCCGGCGGACCGGCCCGGCTGTCCAACATCGTCTTCATGGGCATGGGCGAGCCCCTCGCCAACTACAAGCGGGTCGTCGGCGCCATCCGCCGCCTCACCGACCCCGAGCCCGACGGCCTGGGCCTGTCGCAGCGCGGCATCACCGTCTCCACCGTCGGCCTGGTCCCGGCGATGCTGCGGTTCGCCGACGAGGGCTTCAAGTGCCGCCTCGCGGTCTCGCTGCACGCCCCCGACGACGAGCTGCGCGACACCCTCGTCCCCGTGAACACCCGCTGGAAGGTCCGCGAGGTCCTCGACGCGGCCTGGGAGTACGCCGAGAAGTCCGGCCGCCGGATCTCCATCGAGTACGCCCTGATCCGCGACATCAACGACCAGGCCTGGCGCGGCGACCTCCTCGGCCGCCTCCTCAAGGGCAAGCGCGTCCACGTCAACCTGATCCCGCTGAACCCGACGCCGGGCTCCAAGTGGACCGCTTCGCGCCCCGAGGACGAGAAGGCCTTCGTGGAGGCCATCGCCCGCCACGGCGTGCCGGTGACCGTCCGTGACACCCGGGGCCAGGAGATCGACGGTGCCTGCGGCCAGCTGGCGGCCTCGGAGCGCTAGCCTGCGGTTTTCGCGGGACGGATTCGGCCACGGGGTACCCTGTGGCCGAACCAATTGCATATTCCGACAGGGGAGCGCCACAGCGCTGAGAGTGCGGTAACCGTCATCCGCAGACCCTCTGAACCTCGCCCCGGTCATTCGGGGTAGGAAGTTCGGTCATCACTCAAGCTGTTGCGCCCTGCCCGGCGACCGCTCGCGCTGAGCGCCGGGCAGGGCCGCGTCTTCTCCTGGTCATCCCAGGAGGAATGTTCCGTGAGCACCACCAGGAAGATCGCGGGTGCGGCGCTGGCCGCAGCCGTCGGCGTGAGCACGCTGGCCGCGTGCGGCGGCGCCAAGAAGGACGAGGGCTCCGCCGCGAGCGGGTCCCCGAAGTCCAAGACCGTCACGCTGGTCTCCCACGACTCCTTCAACGTGACCGACACGGTCCTCAAGGAGTTCGAGCAGCAGAGCGGCTACACCGTCAAGGTCCTGAAGTCCGGGGACGCGGGCGCCGCCCTCAACCAGGAGATCCTCACCAAGGGCTCCCCGCGCGGCGACGTCTTCTTCGGCGTGGACAACACGCTGCTCTCGCGCGCCCTCGACAACGGCATCTTCACGCCGTACGAGGTCAAGGGCCTGGCCGACGTGAAGCCCGAGTACGTGCTCGACCAGCAGCACCGGGTCACCCCCATCGACTCCGGCGACATCTGCGTCAACTACGACAAGGCGTACTTCGCCGACAAGAAGATCGCCCCGCCGCAGACGCTCGACGACCTGATCAAGCCGGAGTACAAGAACCTGCTGGTCACCGAGAACGCGGCGACGTCCTCGCCGGGCCTCGGCTTCCTCCTCGCCTCCGTCGGCAAGTACGGCGACGAGGGCTGGAAGGACTACTGGACCAAGCTCAAGGCCAACGGCGTCGAGGTCGTCGACGGCTGGGAGCAGGCCTACAACGAGCGCTTCTCGGGATCCGCGGGCGGCAAGAAGGCCAAGGGCGACCGCCCGCTGGTCGTCTCCTACGCCTCCAGCCCGCCGGCCGAGGTCCTCTACGGCGAGCCGCAGCCGGCCGAGGCCCCCACGGGCGTCTCCACCGGAACCTGCTTCCGCCAGGTCGAGTTCGCGGGCCTGCTCAAGGGCGCGAAGAACGAGGAGGGCGGCAAGGCGCTCCTCGACTTCCTGGTGGGCAAGAAGTTCCAGGAGGACATGCCGCTCCAGATGTTCGTGAACCCGGTGACCAAGGACGCGCAGCTGCCGGAGCTGTTCACGAAGCACGGCGTGGTCATCGAGAAGCCGGAGACCGTCGCTCCGGAGACCATCGCCAAGAACCGTGAGCAGTGGGTCAAGGCATGGTCCTCGCTCGTCGTGAAGTAGGACGCGAGAGCACTCCCGTGAAGGAGGGCGTGCGCGCCACGGCCGTCAGGCTCGCCCTGATGGCCGTGCCGCTCGCCTTCTTCGCGCTGTTCTTCGCCTACCCCGTGGCCGCGATCGTCGGCCGCGGGATCAAGACCGACGAGGGCTGGCAGTTCGGCCGGATCGGCGAGGTGCTGACCCGGCCGGACATCGCCGACGTGCTCTGGTTCACCACCTGGCAGGCGTGCGCGTCCACGGCGCTCACGCTGCTGATCGCACTCCCCGGCGCGTACGTCTTCGCGCGCTTCGAGTTCCCCGGCAAGCAGCTGCTGCGGGCGGTGGTCACGGTCCCGTTCGTGCTGCCGACCGTGGTGGTCGGCACCGCCTTCCTGGCGCTGGTCGGGCGGGGCGGAGTGCTGGACGAGCTGTGGGGCGTCCGGCTGGACACCACCGTGTGGGCGATCCTGCTCGCGCACGTCTTCTTCAACTACGCCGTCGTCGTACGGACGGTCGGCGGGCTCTGGGCGCAGCTGGACCCGCGCCAGGAGGAGGCCGCCCGGGTGCTGGGCGCCGGGCGGTTCGCCGCCTGGCGGCGGGTGACGCTGCCCGCGCTCGGCCCGGCGGTGGCCGCGGCCGCGCTGATGGTGTTCCTGTTCACGTTCACCTCCTTCGGCGTCGTGCAGATCCTCGGCGGACCCTCGTACGCCACCCTGGAGGTGGAGGTCTACCGGCAGACCGCACAGCTGCTGGACCTGTCGACGGCCGCCGTCCTGACGATGGTGCAGTTCGTCGCGGTCGGCCTGATCCTCGCCGTCCACGCCTGGACCGTGCGCCGGCGCGAGGGCGCCCTGCGGCTCGTGGACCCGGCGCGGACCGCGCACCGGCCGAGCGGGCCGGGGCAGCGCGCCCTGCTCGGCGGGGTGCTGCTCACGGTGGCGCTGCTGATCGTGGCCCCGCTGCTGGTCCTGGTGGAGCGCTCCCTCGACGCGCCCGGCGGCTACGGGTTCGGCTTCTACCGGGCGCTCCAGGACGCGGGCGCGGGCGGCGGAACGTTTCTGGTGCCCCCGCTGGAGGCCATCTGGAACTCGCTGCAGTACGCGCTCGCCGCCACCGCCATCGCCCTGCTGATCGGGGGGCTCGCGGCCGCGGCACTGACCCGGCGCGGGGGCCGCTTCGTGCGCGGGTTCGACGCGCTGCTGATGCTTCCGCTCGGGGTGTCGGCGGTGACCGTCGGCTTCGGGTTCCTGATCACCCTGGACGAGCCGCCGCTGGACCTGCGGACCTCGTGGATCCTGGTGCCGCTCGCGCAGGCGCTGGTGGGCGTGCCGTTCGTCGTACGGACCATGCTGCCGGTGCTGCGCGCGGTGGACGGGCGGCTGCGCGAGGCCGCCGCCGTGCTCGGGGCGTCCCCGCTGCGGGCCTGGCGGGAGGTGGACCTGCCGCTGGTGCGGCGGGCGCTGCTGATCGCCGCGGGGTTCGCCTTCGCCGTCTCGCTCGGGGAGTTCGGCGCGACGGTGTTCATCGCCCGGCCCGACCGCCCGACGCTGCCGGTGGCCGTCGCCCGGCTGCTGGGGCGCGCCGGCGAGATGAACTACGGGCAGGCCATGGCCCTGAGCACGATTCTGATGCTGGTGTGCGCGGCGGCCCTGTTGCTGCTGGAGCGGCTGCGCCCCGACAAGACCTCGGGAGAGTTCTGATGACGTTGCTCGAACTGGCCGGGGTGTCGGTCCGCTTCGGCGAGCGTGCCGTCGTCGACGCGGTGGACCTGGAGGTGGCCGAGCACGAGGTCGTCTGTGTGCTCGGGCCGAGCGGCAGCGGAAAGTCCACGCTGCTGCGGGTGGTGGCCGGGCTCCAGCCGGTCTCGGCCGGACGGGTCCTGCTGGGCGGGGCCGATCAGGCGCGGGTGCCCGTGCACCGGCGCGGGGTCGGCCTGATGTTCCAGGACCACCAGCTGTTCCCGCACCGGGACGTGGCCGGGAACGTCGCTTTCGGGCTGCGCGTACGGGGTTCTGCCCGGGGTGCGTACGAGGCGCAGGTCGCGCAGTTGCTGGACCTGGTCGGGCTCCCCGGGGCCCAGGGCCGCTCGGTGGCCTCGCTGTCGGGCGGTGAGCAGCAGCGGGTCGCGCTGGCCCGGGCCCTGGCCCCCTCGCCGCGGCTGCTGATGCTGGACGAGCCGCTGGGCCAGCTGGACCGGGGATTGCGCGAGCGGCTGGTGGTGGAGCTGCGGGAGCTGTTCTCCCGGCTCGGGACCACGGTCCTGGCCGTCACCCACGACCAGGGCGAGGCCTTCGCCCTGGCCGACCGGGTGGTGGTGATGCGGGACGGGCGGATCGCGCAGGCCGGGACCCCGCTGGAGGTCTGGCAGCGGCCGGCCTCGGAGTTCGTGGCGCGCTTCCTCGGCTTCGAGAACGTGATCCCGGCGACCGTGGCGGGAGGGGCCGCGGCGACGGCATGGGGCAAGGTGCCGGTGCCGGCCGGGTCCCCCGAGGGCGAACGGAGCATCCTGATCCGGCCGGCGGGCGTGGTGCTCGCGGCGGCCGGTCTGGGCTGTGAGGTGCTGGCCCGCACCTTCCGCGGCACGCACGTGGCGCTGCGGCTGCGGCCGGAGGCCGGTCCCGTGCTGGAGGCCGAATGCGGGCTGGCCGGGGCACCGGCCGTGGGCGAGCGGGTCGCGGTGTCCTTCGCCCCGGCCGAGGTGGTCGTCCTCCCGGCGCAGTGAGCTCCGGTCAGCCGGCCGGGACCGGCTGCGGGGCGGGGGAGTCGGCCTCGGTGCCGTCGTGGTTGCCGTACCAGGCGACGGCGACCGCGCCCGTGACGGCGAGGACGAAGCCGAGGACCGCGAGCCACGCCAGGCCCGGACGGGACGCGTCGCCCAGCCAGAGGACGCCGATCGCGCCCGGCAGGACGGTCTCGCCGACGACCAGCGCGGCCGTCGCGCCGTTCACCGAGCCGATCTGGAGGGCGACCGTGTGCAGGTACATGCCGCCGACGCCGGCCAGCACGATGGCGTAGAGGGCGGGGTCGGTGAGCAGCGTGGCCGGGTCGAACGGGTCGATCCCGTCGAGGATCCGCACGCCCACGCCGAGCGCGCCGAAGGCCAGGCCCGACAGCAGGCCGGCCAGGATCGCGGCCCGGGCGCCCAGGAGCCGGACGGCGACCGTGCCGCCCGCGATGATCAGCAGGGTCACCGCGAACAGCCACCAGTGCGTGGCCGCCGGGGCGTGGTGGCCGCCCTCGTGGCCTGCGGCCGTCGCCAGCAGCACCAGCGCCGCGCAGACGACCCCGATCGAGGTCCATTCCTTCCGGGTCAGCCGGATGCCCAGCATCTTGACGCTGAGCACGGCCGTGATCACCAGGTTGGCGCTGATCACGGTCTGGGAGAGGAACAGGGGCAGCAGCCGGGCGGCCAGCGCGCCCAGCCCGAAGCCCACGAAGTCAAGGACGGTGCCGACGATGAACTCCCACGTCATCGCCGCCTTCGCGGTGGACGAGAGGTTCGGGCCGCCGTGTGCGGTCACGCCCGCGGCGGCCGGGGACATCCGGGCCGCCCGGCGCGAGCCGACGGCTTGCAGGACGGACCCCGTGCCGTAGCAGATGGACGCCGCGATCGCGGTCAGCAAGCCTATGAGCACCGAGGGCTCCGTTCACGTCTGGCGGGTCTTTGCGTTTTGATTACCTATGGCAGACGTGCGATCGGGCCGGGAAGTTGCCTCGGGCCGCAGTTCATTTCGCAGTGCGCCGGGTCGGTCACCCCGACGCGGCGCTCACTTCATCGAGTCGAGCACGGCGGGCACTTCGTCCACCGAGTCGACCAGTGCGATCCGCGACTCCATCGCGCGTCCGCGCGCGAGCGCCTGGAGCAGCGGCCATGCCGGCAGGTGCTCGGTCCAGTGCGTCCGCCCCACCAGCACCATCGGTGTCGGCTCGCCCCGGGAGCCGTAGTAGTTGTGCGTGGCGTTGTCGAATATCTCCTGGAGGGTGCCCGCGGCGCCCGGGAGGAACACGACGCCCGCGTTGGAGCGGGCGAGCAGCCCGTCCTCCCGGGTGGCGTTCGCGAAGTACTTGGCGATGTGCCCGGCGAACGCGTTCGGCGGCTCGTGCCCGTAGAACCAGGTGGGGATCCCCACCGAGTCGCCGCCGGAGGGCCAGCGCTCCCGCACGGTGAACGCCGCCCGCGCCCAGTCGGACACCGACGGAGTGAACGACGGGGCCTTGGCCAGGATCTCGAGGGCTTCCGCGAGGGCCTCGTCCGGGGCGGGCGCCAGGTAGGCGCCGAGGTTGGCCGCCTCCATCGCGCCGGGACCGCCGCCCGTGGCCACGGTCAGTCCGGAGCGGGCCAGCGTCCGGCCGAGTTCGGCGGCGCCCTGGTAGTCCAGGCCGCCGCGGGCCATCGCGTGGCCGCCCATGACGCCCACCACCCGGGCGCCGGCGAGGTGTTCGTCGAGGGCGTCGGAGACCGCGTCGTCGTGGACGGAGCGCAGCATCGAGGAGAAGACGTCGCCGTCGGCCTTGGTCTCCTGGAACCAGGCGTACGACTGGGCGTCCGGGGTGGCCTCGTAGTCCGCGGACAGACCCGTGAACAGTTCGTCGGCGGTGTACAGCAGGCCGCGGTACGGGTTGAACGGCAGGTCCGGCACGGGCGGGAAGACGAGCGCGCCGTCGGCGCGCACCTTCGCCGAGGCGTCGGGCTCCATCGGGCAGCCCAGGAAGACGGCCGCGGAGGTGTCGGCTGACAGCAGGGCGAACGTGCGCTCCAGCAGGTTGACCGACTGGACCCGGTAGCCGCTGAGCGAACCGCGGGCCACGACCTGGTCGAATTCGGCGAGCGTCTCGATCTCGATGTCTGCGTTGACCATTCGGCCCACCCTAAGGGCTGCCCGTGTCAGCGGGTCAACGCCAGCGACGTCAGCTGTGCCACACCCCACACGACCGGTCCGCACACGGCCAGCAGCGCGGTGGCCCGCACCGCCGCGGCGGTACGCAGGACAGAGCCCGGAGTTCCGAGGTCGCGCAGGGTCCGGCGGGAGGGTGAGCGGTCCTGGCGGACCTCCACGGCGCACGTGAGCAAGGTCGCACCCGCGCACAGCACCACCAGGGCGCAGGCCGGTCCGGTGAGCGGGCCCAGCGGGACGGCGAATCCGCCCCGGTCGTGCAGGGCCACGGCGGTGAGGGCACCCGCGCCGACCGCGCACAGGACACCGAGCGGGCGGCCGAGCCGCGGCGCGTCCTCCTGGAGGGCCCGCCCGGCGAGCAGCCGCAGGGCGCCCGGGCGGACGGACTGGACCAGGGTCCCGCAGGCGTAGGCCAGTCCCGGGCCGGCGAGGGAGAGCCCGACGGCGGTGAGCGCCCACCCGGCCGGCATCCCGGCGCCGCCGAGGCCCGCGTACGCCTCGACGGCCAGTCCGCAGGCGGTGACGGCGATGCCCCAGGGCAGGGCGGTCTGCGGGGCCAGCGGGGGGTGCGGGCGCAGGGCGAGTGCCGTCGCGGCGGAGGCCGCCAGCGGGAGCAGGGCCACCAGCGTGAGGGCGGCCGCCACGGGCAGCGGCCGGTCGGCGTGCAGCAGTGCGGCCCCGGCTCCGTCGAAGGGCAGCCCGGTGAGGTCGCCCCGCAGGTGCAGGAAGGCGGCCAGGGCCAGGGCGCTGCCCAGGGTGCAGGCGACGGCGGTGGAGAGCGCCGCGACGAGCATGATCCGTACGGGGCCCAGCCCGACGGCGTCCAGCCCCTCCCGCGGCCGGGTCGCGGGGTCGGTCCGCGCGACGGCGACCGCGAACTGCACGGTGACGGCGAACGGGACCAGGGCCCACAACAGCCGCGGGAACGATCCGGCAGGGTGGACGGTCGCCCCGGCGAGCACGTACAGCAGCAGGAACCCGGTGCCCGCGCAGGCGGCGGCGACCAGGAGCCGGCGCAGCTGGACGAGCGGGCGGGAGCCGCGGACTAGGCGGAGAGCGAGCACGCGGCCTGCCCTCCCGGAGTCTCCTCGGGCGGACCGTCGACGCCGAGCACGCCGACGGCGGTTGCGGCGCTCGCGGGGCGGCCGTCGAGCAGCGCGACCCGGCGGTCGGCGACGGCGGCGGTCTCCTCGTCATGGGTGGCCAGCAGCACGGTGATCCCGTGGGAGCGGGCCGCGGTGGTGAGCGTGCGCAGCAGCATGGCGCAGTCGGCGCGGTGCAGCGGGGCGGTGGGTTCGTCGGCGAAGACCACCGCGGGCTCGCCCACCAACGCCCGGGCGAGGGCGACCCGCTGGGACTCGGCCCGGGTCAGGGCGCCGGGGCGCTTGCGGGCGAACGCGCCGATGTCGAGCCGGTCCAGCCATTCGCAGGCGGCGGCCTTGGCGGCGCGGT
This sequence comes from Streptomyces sp. NPDC059456, assembly GCF_042750055.1. Classification (NCBI taxonomy): domain Bacteria; kingdom Bacillati; phylum Actinomycetota; class Actinomycetes; order Kitasatosporales; family Streptomycetaceae; genus Streptomyces; species Streptomyces sp. NPDC059456. The sequence continues at coordinate 7,288 of NZ_JBHYVA010000092.1, read as the reverse complement.
GGGAGGCGCCCGCGACCAGCAGGGGCAGGGCGGCGTTCTCCCACACCTTGAGCTCGGGCAGCAGCAGGGGATCGGGGCCGATCCAGCCGAACCGGTCGCGGCGCAGCCGTTCGCGGGCCAGGGCGCCCATGGTGTGGACGGGCACGCTGTTGAACCAGATCTCGCCCTGTTCGGGCACGAGGTGGCCGGCCAGGCAGCGCAGCAGGGTGGTCTTCCCGCTGCCGCGGGGGCCGGTCAGGGCCAGGATCTCGCCCTGGCGGACGCCGAGCGAGACACCGATGAGGCCGGGTGAACCTCCCCCGGGCTTCGTCCGGGGGGACCCCCTGTGGGAGTAGTGAACGGACCGGGCCCAGAGGACGTCGTTGTCCGGTGGGGCGTTGTCCGGTGGAGCCACCATGGCGTACACCTCCGTCCGGGGGAACGAAGCAGAGCCGGTTCGGTCACCGGCGCCGCACTGAGATGTAAAGAGATGAACGTCTTGGATGGTGACAGCACACGGCCCGGACCCCCGCGTTCTCACTCGAACGGGCGATCCGGGCCGTGTGGTTCGGACTGTTTGCTGCTGTTCGCCGCTCTTTACAGCTTGGTCCACGCCTCGGTGAGCACCGAGCGCAGGATGCCTTCGATCTCGTCGAAGGTGCCCTGGTCCGCGATCAGCGGCGGGGCCAGCTGGATGACCGGGTCGCCACGGTCGTCGGCACGGCAGTACAGGCCGTTCTCGAAGAGCGCCTTGGAGAGGAAGCCGTAGAGCACGCGCTCCGTCTCCTCGTCCGTGAAGGACTCCTTGGTGACCTTGTCCTTGACGAGCTCGATGCCGTAGAAGTAGCCGTTGCCGCGGACGTCGCCGACGATCGGCAGGTCGTGCAGCTTCTGCAGCGTCTTGAGGAAGGCGCCCTCGTTGTCCAGCACGTGCTGGTTGAGGCCTTCCTTGTCGAAGATGTCGAGGTTGGCGATCGCCACCGCGGAGGACACCGGGTGTCCGCCGAAGGTGTAGCCGTGCAGGAAGGTGTTGTCACCCTTGTAGAACGGCTCGGCGAGGCGGTCCGAGATGATGCAGGCACCGATCGGGGAGTAGCCCGAGGTCATGCCCTTGGCGCAGGTGATCATGTCCGGGACGTAGTCGAACTTGTCACAGGCGAACATCGTGCCGAGGCGGCCGAAGGCACAGATCGTCTCGTCGGAGACGAGGAGCACGTCGTACTCGTCGCAGATCTCGCGGACCCGCTGGAAGTACCCGGGCGGCGGCGGGAAGCAGCCGCCCGCGTTCTGCACCGGCTCCAGGAAGACGGCGGCGACGGTGTCGGCGCCCTCGAAGAGGATCTGCTGCTCGATCTGGTCGGCGCACCAGCGGCCGAAGGCCTCGGGGTCGTCGCCGTGGATCGGGGCGCGGTAGATGTTGGTGTTCGGCACCTTGTGCGCGCCGGGGACCAGCGGCTCGAAGGGGGCCTTCAGGGCCGGCAGACCGGTGATGGACAGGGCGCCCTGCGGGGTGCCGTGGTAGGCGACCGCACGGGAGATGACCTTGTACTTGGTGTGCTTGCCCTGCAGCTTGAAGTACTGCTTGGCGAGCTTCCACGCGGTCTCGACGGCCTCGCCGCCGCCGGTGGTGAAGAAGACCTTGTTCAGGTCGCCCGGGGCGTAGTGGGCGAGGCGCTCGGCCAGCTCGACGGCCTTGGGGTGCGCGTACGACCAGACGGGGAAGAAGGCGAGTTCCTGGGCCTGCTTGTAGGCGACCTCGGCCAGTTCCTTGCGGCCGTGACCGGCGTTGACCACGAACAGTCCGGCGAGACCGTCCAGGTAGCGCTTGCCCTTGTCGTCGAAGATGTAGGTGCCCTCACCCCGCACGATGGTGGGGACGGGGGAGTTCTCGTACGACGACATGCGGGTGAAGTGCATCCACAGGTGGTCGTACGCGGTCTTGGAGAGGTCCTGGCTCACGGGCTATCGAGTTCCCCACATGTAGGTCTGCTTCTTCAGCTTCAGATAAACGAAGCTTTCGGTTGATCGCACGCCGGGGAGCGCGCGGATCTTCTTGTTGATCGTCTCCAGCAGGTGGTCGTCGTCCTCGCAGACGATCTCCACCATCAGGTCGAACGAGCCCGCGGTCATCACCACGTACTCGCACTCGGCCATCTGGGTCAGTGCGTCGGCCACCGGGTCGAGGTCTCCCTCGACGTTGATGCCGACCATGGCCTGGCGCCGCAGACCCACGGTGAGCGGGTCGGTGACGGCGACGATCTGCATGACGCCCTGGTCGAGCAGCTTCTGCACGCGCTGGCGCACGGCCGCCTCCGACAGGCCGACGGCCTTGCCGATCGCTGCGTAGGGACGGCGACCGTCCTCCTGCAGTTGCTCGATGATCGCCAGGGACACAGCATCGACCGAAGGGGACGGTTGTCTGTTCCTGGAATCTGCGCTTCGACTGACCACGACCTCACTGTGCACGAGGAGTCGTCTGTTCCGCAAGACGGAATCGATGAAATCCGTTGTTTGAAGTCTTGGATCTCACTGATTTCGTAGTTGGTGGCGTCTGGCCCTGCCGAAAGCGTCCGCCTTGGGGCTAGGATTGGGATTCGTCTCAATCGTTGGACATGTGATCAGGAGTGTGGCTGGAGTGACCACCGAACTGCGTCGTCTGCGCAACTACATCGGCGGAGAGTTCAAGGACGCCGCCGACGGGCGGACCACCGAGGTGGTCAACCCCGCCACCGGCGAGGTGTACGCCACCGCCCCGCTCTCCGGCCAGGCCGATGTCGACGCCGCCATGGCCGCCGCCGCGGCCGCCTTCCCGGGCTGGCGCGACACCACCCCCGCCGAGCGCCAGAAGGCCCTGCTCAAGATCGCGGACGCCTTCGAGGCGCGCGCGGACGAGCTCGTGGCCGCCGAGTCGGAGAACACCGGCAAGCCGCTGGGCCTCACGGCCAGCGAGGAGCTCCCGCCGATGGTGGACCAGATCCGCTTCTTCGCGGGTGCGGCCCGTCTTCTGGAGGGCCGCTCGGCCGGCGAGTACATGGACGGGATGACCTCGATCATCCGCCGTGAGCCGGTCGGCGTGTGCGCCCAGGTCGCGCCGTGGAACTACCCGATGATGATGGCCGTGTGGAAGTTCGCCCCGGCGATCGCCGCGGGCAACACCGTGGTGCTCAAGCCCTCGGACACCACCCCGGCCTCCACCGTCCTGATGGCGGAGATCATCGACTCGGTCCTGCCCAAGGGCGTTTTCAACGTCGTGTGCGGCGACCGCGAGACCGGCAAGGCCATGGTCGAGCACTCCACCCCGGCGATGGCCTCCATCACCGGCTCGGTACGCGCCGGCATGCAGGTCGCCGAGAGCGCCTCGAAGGACGTCAAGCGCGTCCACCTGGAGCTCGGCGGCAAGGCGCCCGTCGTGGTCTTCGAGGACGCCGACATCGCCAAGGCCGTCGAGGACATCGCGGTCGCCGGCTATTTCAACGCCGGCCAGGACTGCACCGCGGCGACCCGCGTGCTCGTGCACGAGTCCATCCACGACGAGTTCGTGACCGCCCTCGCCAAGGCCGCCGCCGACACGAAGACCGGCCAGCCGGACGACGAGGACGTGCTCTACGGCCCGCTGAACAACCCGAACCAGCTCAAGCAGGTGGCCGGCTTCATCGAGCGCCTCCCCGCCCACGCCAAGGTCGAGGCGGGCGGCCACCGGGTCGGCGACAAGGGCTACTTCTACGCCCCGACCGTGGTCTCGGGCCTCAAGCAGGACGACGAGATCATCCAGAACGAGGTCTTCGGCCCCGTCATCACCGTCCAGTCCTTCACGGACGAGGCCCAGGCCCTCGAGTACGCGAACGGCGTCGAGTTCGCCCTCGCCTCCTCGGTGTGGACCAAGGACCACGGCCGCGCGATGCGCATGTCCAAGAACCTCGACTTCGGCTGCGTGTGGATCAACACCCACATCCCGCTCGTCGCCGAGATGCCGCACGGCGGCTTCAAGAAGTCCGGCTACGGCAAGGACCTCTCCGCCTACGGCTTCGAGGACTACACCCGCATCAAGCACGTGATGACCTCGCTCGACGGCTGATCGGTCTCCGCGGAGACCGCATCGATCACCGAAGGGGCTTGAGGGGGCGGGCAGTAGACAATGTGTCTATTGCCCGCCCTCTTCTCGTCCCCGAGGCTTTGCCCATGCCTGAACTCGCCTTCTCCCGCCGCGCGGCGCTGCGCGGCCTCGGTGCCGCCGGCCTGTTCGCGGCCCTCACCGGCTGTGGTGTGCCCGCCGCGTACGTCCCCGAGGACCGGCGGGGAGGCCCGGACCGCTCCGGCCGGGACAAGAGCGTCGCCTTCTCCAACTGGCCCCTGTACATCGACACCGATGACAAGGACGAGGAGCGCCGTCCCACGCTGGACGCCTTCACGGAGAAGACCGGCATCGAGGTCCGGTACACCGAGGAGATCAACGACAACGACGAGTTCTTCGGCAAGGTCAGCCCGGCCCTCATGAACCACCAGCAGACCGGTCACGACCTGGTGGTGGTCAGCGACTGGATGGCCGCCCGCTTCGTCCACCTGGGGTGGGCCCAGAAGATGGACCGCTCGGCGCAGCCGAACGTGGCCGCCCACCTGGACCCGCAGCTGCGGTCCCCCGCCTTCGACGAGGGCCGCCTCCACACCGTCCCCTGGCAGTCGGGGATCACCGGCATCGCCTACAACCGCAAGGCGCTGGGCCGGGAGATCAAGTCCGTCAAGGACCTCTGGCACCCGGACCTGGCCGGCAAGGTCACCCTCTTCTCCGGCCTGGACGAGTCCTTCGCCCTCCTGATGCAGGGCAACGGCGTGGACGTCACGCGGTGGACCGAGTCCGACTTCCACCGGATGTGCGACCAGGTGGAGAGCATGGTGAAGAAGAAGCACATCCGCCGCTTCACCGGCAACGACTACACCTCCGATCTGAGCAAGGGGGACGTCCTGGCCTGCCAGGCGTACTCCGGTGACGCCATCCAGCTCCAGGCCGACAATCCGGACATCGAGTTCGTGGTCCCGGAGGAGGGCGCCGAGCTCTGGGCCGAGAGCCTGCTGGTCCCCAACCTGGCCTACCACAAGGCCAACGCCGAGGCCCTGGTGGACTACTACTACGCCCCGGAGGTGGCCGCCGAGCTGGCCGCCGCCGTCAACTACGTCTGCCCGGTCCCGGCCGCCCGCGAGGTCCTGGCCGGCTCCGACGACAAGGAGACCGCGCAGCTCGCCGAGAACCCGCTGATCTTCCCCGACGGCGAGATGCGCAAGCGGCTCGTCGTGGCCCGGGACATCTCCTCGGCCGAGCGCCGCTCGTTCGCCCAGCGCTGGAACGCCATCGTCGGCCTCTGAGACCGGCCGCCGGAGCGGATGATCACGGTCCCGCCACAGAACTGAACATGTTCAGGATATTGACTGAACGTGTTCAGAAACGGGCGTACGCTTCCTTCCATGAGCGAGAGAAGCGCCCTTCAGCGGCGGATCCGTGCCTGGCTGGTCCTGTTCATCGTCTGCCTGGTACTGAGCGGTCTCACCGCCTTCCCCCTGGTCGGCGAATTGCACTGGGCCAACTCGCTCGTGTCCCACGCGTGGCTGCAGCGCGTGGGCGACGGGCTGGACCGCGCTGACGCGGACTACCCCTTCCTCCTCTACGGCACCGACTGGCTCGCCTTCGCCCACCTCGTGATCGCGGTCTTCTTCTACGGCGTCCACCGCGACCCCGTCCGCAACATCTGGATCGTCGAAGCCGGCATGATCGCCTGCGCCGGCGTGATCCCCCTGGCCCTGATCTGCGGCCCCGTCCGCGGGATCCCCTTCGGGTGGAGCCTCATCGACATGTCGTTCGGTGTCTTCGGGGTCATACCCCTGCTGGTGCTCCGCCGCATGATCAAGCGGCTGGAGGCGCTGCTGCCCGCCTGACCGCTACCGGGCGAAGGCCGCCATGACGATCCCGTACGCCACCTTGTTCATGTCCTGCCCCTTCGCATCGGTGGAGTTCACCGAGTAGACGAGCGTGCGCGAGAGATCGCGCGCCCCGCCGATCACCGTGCTGTAGCCGTACCGGGAGCCCGTCTTGCCGTAAACCACGGTGCGGTCGGGCAGGACGAACCGCTTCAACCCCGCGGTCTGCACGGCGTCCTCCCCGGAGTCGAAGTCCTTGACCGCGGGCACCGTGAACATCTCCTCCAGCTGCGCCTTCGGCACCACCCGGCCCGCGAACAGGGCCTGGGTGAACTTCTCCAGGTCCGCCGTGGTCGATATCAGGTCCCCGGCGGCCCAGTTGGACGAGGAGTTCCAGTCGGTCACGTCCACCAGGGTGCTCCCGCCGCCGGGCCCGTCCACGGCCTGGTAGCCGTGGTGGTGCGGGCCCGGTATCCGGTTCTCCCCGCGCGCCGGAACCGACGTGTGGTGCAGGCCGAGCGGCTTCAGGATCCGCGCGGACAGGGCCTGTTCGTACGTCGTCCCCGTCAGCTTCTCGATCAGCACGGCCAGGACCGTGTAGTCGATGTTGAGGTAGTGCTGCTTCTCGCCCGGCCTGAACTCGGGCCCCTTCGCCACCGCCTCGGCGATCAGCGCGTGCGGGTCGACCACGTCGAACCGGTGGGCGTACTGCGCCTCGAAGGAGTCCCCCGGCCCCTCGGCCGGCTGTATGCCGCTCGTGTAGTTCAGCAACTGCCGCACGCTGACGGGCTCGAAGCCCTTGGGACCGGACGGCAGCAGCCCGGGCAGGTACTGCTGCACCGGCCCGTCCAGATCGACCCTGCCCTCGGCGGCCAGCTGGAGCACCACCGCCGCCGTGAACGTCTTCGTCACCGAACCGGCCCGGAACCGGGCGTCGTCGATCGCCTTGCGGCCCGTCCGGACGTCGGCCACACCGGAACTGCCCACCCAGCGGCCGCTCGTACCGCCCACCCGGACCAGCGCGGCCGTCGCGTCCGCGTTCCCCGGGCCGACGCCGGCGATCGCCTTGCGCAGCGCCGCCGCATCGGGCGCGGTCGTGTACACGGGCGGGGCCGCGTCGCGGGCCGACACCGGCACGGCGGCCGGAGCGGCATGGGCCACGGCCGGTCCGGCCGCGATGCCCAGGACCAGGGCGGTGGCGATCAGTGCGCGCGTACGTACCTTCATGACGGGATCCCCCTGTGAGCCATCCGGGCCCCAGCGGCCCCGATGACTCAATGCTGCAGGTCACAGGGGTCCCCGCGGATCACCACCAAGAGGGGTCTTCACCGGTACGACAACTCACCGGCGCGAGGGAGGCGACCCCCGCCCCCTCACTCCCCGGAGGGAGATACCCCAGAGC
>NZ_JBHYVA010000091.1:0-18271 GCF_042750055.1 Streptomyces sp. NPDC059456 | reverse complement strand
CCCTCACTCTCACGCTTCCGCCCCGGCCCCCCCCCCCCCCCCCCGCGTCCGCCCGGCCGCGGGCGCCCCCGCGGCCCCCCCCCCGGGGGGGCCGCCCGGGGGTGGTCCGGACCGCCCTGCCGCACCTCCCGCCGACGGCGGCGGCCTCCCCGGCCCCGCCCTCCCTGGACCCCTTCGCCGGCCGGGACACGGCCGAACAGGCCTTCTTCGGCACCCTGGAACCGGGCGCCCCGGCCCGCTTCGCGGTGTTCGCGACCCCGGACGCGCACACCCTCCTCGAACGGGGCGCCACCACCTGCGTGGCCACGGTCATCGCCGGCCGCCTCCTCCACCGCCGCCGTTAGGGGTGCCCGGCGTACCGGTACCGTGACGCGGATCACCGGGAAAGGGTGACACGGTGGTGTCGCCGAAGGCTGCGACCGTCAGCACATGACGATCACCGATCAGGACTGCCTCGCCGAAACCCTGGCCTTCAACGAGCAGTTCGAGGCCGCCGCCGCGAGCCGCCCGGCCCGCGGGCAGGACCTCGACCCGTCCCTGCTGGCCCGACTGCGCCGCAACCGGCTCGGCGGCGACACACCACCCGTACGACTGCCGCACGGCCGGGACCGCGTCGTCGCGGGCGGCGTGCGGCTGCGGACCTTCGCGGCGGACCGCGTCGACGGCGTGTACCTGCACATCCACGGCGGCGGCTGGGCGTTCGGGTCCGCCGACGGCCAGGACGAGAGGCTGTGGCAACTCGCCGTCGAGGCACGGCTGGCCGTCGTGAGCGTGGACTACCGCCTCGCGCCGGAACACCCCTTCCCCGCCGGACCCGACGACTGCGAGGCGGCCGCCCGCTGGCTGATCGACCACGCCGAAGCCGAGTTCGGCACCCGGCGGCTGCTGATCGGCGGCGAATCGGCCGGCGCCCACCTGAGCGTCCTGACCCTGCTGCGCCTGCGCGACCGGCACGGCATCACCGACGCGTTCCGGGCCGCCAACCTGCTCTTCGGCCCCTACGACCTGTCGATGACACCGAGCCAGCGGTCGTTCGGCTCCCGGCCGCTGCTGAGCAACACCGACTCCCTCCGCGGCAGCTACGAGCTGTTCACGCCCGGGACGGACCCGGAGCAGCGCCGCGACCCCGGTCTCTCGCCGCTGTTCGCCGACCTGACCGGCATGCCGCCCGCCCGGATCGTCGTCGGCACCGAGGACCCGCTGCTGGACGACTCGCTGTTCCTGGCCCGGCGCTGGCGGGCGGCGGGCGCGCCCGTACGGCTCGGCGTCGTCGCCGGTGCGATGCACGGCTTCACGCTGTTCCCGCTGACCGTCACCGAGCGGGAACAGGAGCGCCAGCAGGAGTTCCTGGCCGCCGCGTGCCGGTAGCGTCGGCCCCGTGAACCGCACGACTCGGCTCTACGCACTGGTGGAAGAACTGCGCGCGACGGCGCCGCGACCGGTCACGGTCGCCGCCCTCGCCGCCCGGTTCGAGATCAGCACGCGCACGGCGCAGCGCGACCTCCAGGCCCTGATGGAGTCCGGTGTCCCGGTGCGCACCACCCCCGGGCGCGGCGGCGGCTGGACGATCGACCCGGCGATGACCCTGCCCCCGGTCCACTTCACGGCCGACGAGGCCGCGGCGCTGACCGCCGCGCTCGCCGCGGCCGGCGCCGGCGCCCCCTACGCCGGCGCCGCCCGCAGCGCCCACCAGAAGCTCACGGCGTCGATGACGGGTCCCGCCTCCGCGGCGGCCCGGACCCTGGCGGCCCGGATCGTCGCCCTGCCGGCGCCGACCCCGTCCGCGGTCCGTGCGGCGGTGGAGCGGGCCGTCGCGGACAACCTGGTGCTGAGCCTGCGGTACGTCGACGCGGCGGGACACGGATCCGAACGCGTGGTGGAGCCGGCCGGGCTGCTCACGGCCGGCGGCCACTGGTACCTCGTCGCCTGGTGCCGCACCCGGCGGTCCGGCCGGGGCTTCCGGCTGGACCGGATCACGGCGGCGGCTCCCACCGGCGAGCAGGCGCACCCCCGCGAACTGGCCGAACTGCTGCGCGGATCGGCCGCCGCGGCCGCGGTGCGGCCCCTCGCGCCGGCTTCCCCGCCGTCCCCGCCGGCCCGGACCGCCCGCTAGGCGCTACGGCGGGCCTCGGGGGCGAGCGTGGCCTTCGGGCCGGGGACGCCCTCGCGGGCCAGGGCGGCCAGGAGGCAGGCCTGGAGGCGGCTGATGCCGCCCAGCTTGGCCCGTATGTTGTGGACGTGGAACTTGACCGTGCTGACGGACAGTTGCAGCTCACCGGCGAGTTCCGCGTTCGAGGCGCCGGTCGCCAGGCACAGGAACACCGTCGACTCCTGCTCGGTGAGCTGGACCTCCCGCCGCACCTCCTCCCCCGTGCGGGGCGGGAACCAGGCGGGGACGCTGAAGCTGACGACACGCATGGATTCCACTCCTCGCCCCCGGCCGGTGCGATGGTCGGCGCATCGGCTCTGCCTGTGTCCTAAGGGACGGGTGGTCCTGACAGGTAGGTTCCATTTCCGTCGAACGGCCAGGCATTGGCCACGCAGCCGAGCAGCCCCTTGATCTGCTGCATCATCGCCGGAGCGGGCTTTCCGGGGCCCGGGCAGGTCTCGTGGTCGTGGCCTATCTCGTGGCCCACCTCGTGGTTGACGATCAGCGCCCGGTACTCCTCAACGGCCCCCTTGAACTGCGGTGATCCCTCCAGCCAGCGCTTGAGGTTGACCACCACCGTGTGGCCGGCCCGGCAGTTCGTCTCGCCGATGAGCTCGGGGGTGACCACCTCGCACAGCCGGTCGGTGGTCCTGGGTGTGGCGATCTTCACCGTGAAGTCCACCGGCTGTCCGGCGCCGACGAGCTGGAACCCGTACGCCGGGTCCTTGATCCAGCCGCGCGGGTCCCCGAGGATCCTCTCCACCGACTGGGCGGCGGTGTTCGCGTCGACCCCGCTGCCGTCCTCGACCTCGATCCGCCACTTGCGGGCGGGTCCCTTGCCCTGCGGCTGTCCCGACCGGGAGGACGCCGAGAACACCCCGGGCCCGGACTGCGGTACCGCGGAACCGGACCCGCCGCCCGGCTTCGTTTCCGGGGCCTGCGGCGTGTCCGCCGCCTCCGGGGGCTTGCCGGCCTCGGGGGACCCGGAGGAACCCGACGGGGACGGCGCGGCGGCGGGATCCTGCGCGGGCGGCGCCGCGGCCACGCTGTCGGAGACGGTCTCGGCGTCGTCCAGCGGGACGACCGCGTAGGCGGTCGCCGCGAGGGCGACCAGCGCGGCCGAGCCCAGGAGCGTACGGTGCAGCCGCTTGCGCCGCTCGGCCCGGCGCAGGGCGCGCGGGCCGAGGCCGGCACCGCTGCCGGAGCCGCGTCTGGAGCCGCGTCTGGAGCCGCGGCCGGTGGAACGGTCTCGACCGGTGGGATGGCCTGCCGGCATGCATGGAGCCCTTTGTTCGGGAATTTCGGCAATATCGCGTTTCGGCGGCCCTTGTCGGACCGTTTCGGCCAGTCAACGCGGGCACGCACGCCCCGCGTAACTGTCCATCGGGCCAGTTGTCCCGCCGTACCGCGGCCGCTCCACCGGGTGAGCGGGACGTGCGGCCCCGTCCGTGGGCCCCGGACCGGAGGGCGGAGCGGGCCTGAGAGGATGGTTTCCGTTGACCGCCGATCCGCATCGCACACCGAGGGGCGAACGCCAGTGACAAGGGCTTCCCTGGACAAGCAGCCGCACGAAGTCGCCTCCATGTTCGACGGTGTGGCGGCGAACTACGACCTCACCAACGACGTCCTCTCCCTCGGGCAGTCCCGCCTGTGGCGCAAGGAGGTCGCCAAGGCGGTCGGCGCGCGCCCCGGGCACACGGTGCTGGACCTCGCCGCCGGAACCGCGACCTCCTCGCTGCCGTTCGCCGCGACCGGCGCGTACGTCGTCCCCTGCGACTTCTCCCTCGGCATGCTCCGCGAGGGCAAGAAGCGCCACGCCTGGCTGCCGCTGACCGCGGGCGACGCGACGAAGCTGCCGTTCAGGGACGACGTCTTCGACACCGTGACGATCTCCTTCGGCCTGCGCAACGTCCAGGACACCGACGCCGCGCTGCGCGAGCTGTACCGGGTCACCAAGCCCGGCGGGCAGGTCGTCATCTGCGAGTTCTCGCAGCCCACCTGGGCACCGCTGCGAACGGTGTACACGGAGTACCTGATGCGCGCGCTGCCGCCGGTGGCCCGCGCCGTGTCCTCCAACCCCGAGGCGTACGTGTACCTCGCCGAGTCGATCCGCGAGTGGCCCGACCAGCCGGCGCTGGCCGCGCTGCTGCAGAAGGCCGGCTGGTCCAAGGTCGCCTGGCGCAACCTGAGCGGCGGCATCGTCACGCTGCACCGCGGCTCCAAGGCGTAGGGACCGGTGGAGTACCAGGAGCTGCTGGAGAGGATCGCGGCGGACGTCGCCCCCCTGGTGGGCAGCGGCACCCCCGCCGAGTACATCCCGGCGCTGGCGTCCGTGGACGCCGGGCAGTTCGGGATGGCCGTCGCCGATCTCGAAGGCAACGTGTACGGCGTGGGGGACTGGCGGGTCCCGTTCTCCGCGCAGTCCATCACCAAGGTGTTCGCCCTGGCCCTGGCGCTGGCCGAGGGCGGCGACAGCCTGTGGGAGCGGGTGGGGCGGGAGCCGTCGGGCAACCCGTTCAACTCCCTGGTGCAGCTGGAGTACGAGAACGGCATTCCGCGCAATCCGTTCATCAACGCGGGGGCGCTCGTCGTCACCGACCGGCTGCAGACGCTGACGGGCGACGCGAGCAGCGAGCTCCTGGAGTTCCTGCGGCAGGAGAGCGGCAACCCGGACCTCGGGTTCGACGCGGAGGTCGCCGCGTCCGAACACGAGCACGGCGACCGCAACGCCGCGCTCGCGCACTTCATGGCCTCGTACGGGAACATCGACAACCCCGTGCCGGCGCTGCTCGACCACTACTTCTGGCAGTGCTCGATCGAGATGAGCTGCGCCGACCTGGCGCGTGCCGCACGGTTCCTGGCCCGGCACGGGCTGCGGGCGGACGGCTCACGGCTCCTCACCCGCAGCGAGGCGAAGCAGGTCAACGCGGTGATGCTGACCTGCGGGACGTACGACGCGGCAGGCGAGTTCGCCTACCGCGTCGGCCTGCCCGGCAAGAGCGGCGTGGGCGGCGGGATCGTGGCGGTCGTCCCGGGCCGCTGCACGCTGGCCGCGTGGAGCCCGGGCCTGGACCCCCACGGCAACTCGGTGGCCGCGGCCGCCGCCCTGGACCGCTTCACCACCCTGACGGGGCTTTCCGTCTTCTAGGGGGTGTCCTGCTTCCAGGGGGTGTCCTGCCGGTCATCCGCCCTGGAGGGTGAGTTCGTAGCGGCGGCCGTAGGAGTGGCCGTTCGGGAGGAGGAAGCGTTCCGCCAGCGTCATGCCGAGGCGTTCCGCGACCGCGATCGAGCGCTGGTTCTCGTCGTTGATCATCGCCACCACCCGCGGCACCCCCGCCGCACGGACCCGCTCCAGCGTCGCCAGCGCCGCGGCGTACGCGTACCCCCGGCCCCACGCGGAGCGGGCCAGGCGCCAGCCGATCTCGATCTCCCCGACCGGGCCCCACGCCTTCTCCTGCGGCCACGGCTGCGCGCCGGTGAAGCCGATCACCGCGCCCTGCGCGTCCAGCAGCGTCCACAGGCAGTAGCCGAGCTGTGCGTCGTGCATCCGCTGCCGGGCGGTGAACTCCTCGTACAGGGACAGCTCGGCGGGACCGCCGAGGAACTCCATCACGTCGGGGTCGTCGAAGACCCCGTGCCAGGCCCGCGCATCCTCGTGGGTGGGCACGCGCAGCTCTACGGCAGGGAGCGAGGTGGTCATCGGGCAGCCCTTCGGGTTCGTGATCTCTCTCGCTGCATAGACTGCACATGTCCTGTGCCGTTGGGCACCCTTTATCGAGCCTTCGGGAGACCCCGCAGTGACCGAGCCCCTCTCCGAACACTCCGCGGATGTGATCGTCGTCGGGGCCGGACCCGCCGGCTCGACCACCGCCTACTACCTCGCCAAGGCGGGACTGGACGTCCTGCTGCTGGAGAAGACGGCGTTCCCGCGCGAGAAGGTCTGCGGTGACGGTCTGACCCCGCGTGCGACCAAGCAGCTCGTGGCGATGGGCATCGACATCTCCGAAGAGGCCGGCTGGCTCCGCAACAAGGGCCTGCGGATCATCGGCGGCGGCCAGCGGCTCCAGCTGGACTGGCCGGAACTCGCCTCCTTCCCGGACTACGGACTCGTCCGCAAGCGCGACGACTTCGACGAGACCCTGGCCCGCCAGGCCCAGAAGGCCGGCGCCCGCCTGTACGAGCGCTGCAACGTCGGCGAGCCCGTCCGCGACCCCCGCACGGGCCACATCACGGGCGTGCAGGCCAAGCTCGGCGAGGAGAAGACCCCGGTCACCTTCCACGCCCCGCTCGTCGTCGCCGCCGACGGCAACTCCTCCCGGCTCTCCCTGGCGATGGGCCTGCACCGGCGCGAGGACCGGCCGATGGGCGTGGCCGTGCGGACGTACTTCACGTCCCCGCGCCACGACGACGACTACCTGGAGTCCTGGCTGGAACTGTGGGACCGGCGCGGCGCCCAGGACCGGCTGCTGCCCGGCTACGGCTGGATCTTCGGCATGGGCGACGGCACGTCCAACGTCGGCCTGGGCATCCTCAACTCCTCCTCCGCCTTCCGGGAGCTGGACTGGCGCGAGGTCCTCAAGGCCTGGTGCGCGTCCATGCCGGAGGACTGGGGGTACACCCCCGAGAACATGACGCAGCCGATCCGCGGCGCGGCCCTGCCGATGGCCTTCAACCGGCAGCCGCACTACACCAAGGGCCTGCTGCTGGTCGGTGACGCGGGCGGCCTCGTCAACCCGTTCAACGGCGAGGGCATCGCCTACGCGATGGAGTCGGGCCAGATCGCGGCCGACGTCATCGTGCAGGCCCACGCCCGGGCCACCCCGGCGCAGCGCGAGCTGGCCCTGCACAGCTACCCGAAGGTGCTCAAGGAGACCTACGGCGGCTACTACTCGCTGGGCCGCGCCTTCGTGAAGCTGATCGGCAACCCGAAGGTGATGAAGGTCGCCGCCCAGCGCGGCCTGACGCACCCGGTGCTGATGCGCTTCACGCTGAAGATGCTGGCCAACCTGACCGACCCGGCGGGGGGCGACGCGATGGACCGCATCATCAACGGCCTCTCCAAGGTGGCCCCGAAGGCCTGACGGCGAACGCTAAGGAGCGGGCCGGGTCGGCTTTTTGCCGGTTCGGCCCGTTTCGGGGTTTCCGGGGCCCCCGTACGACGCGGGCTCCTGCGCGCCGTGGACGGCCCGGACGCAGCGGGCCACCAGGACGGTGCCGCACAGCAGCAGGGTGCACGCAACGGCCCAGCCGAGCCCCAGGACGACGGGATGTCCGGGTTTGTGCCACGGGCGGGCGGTGTTCAACAGCCAGCCGCCGACGGCGAGCAGGAACAGCCCGGTGGCGGCCGGTGCGGCGGTGGGGTCGCCGGTGGGGCCGGCGGTCGTCCCGCCGGAGCCGTGTTCCTCGTACGCGTCGGCCATCACGGTCCTCCACCTCCCGGACTGCATCGGACACCGTGTCCCGCCATCTTCTCAGGGACCCGGCGGACGCGGTACGCCGAGCCCGTTCCAGCGCGAAGGGCCGGCACTCCGCCCCCTGGGGGAGGGGGAGTGCCGGCCCTCGGGCCGTGCTGAGAGGGGCTCAGAGGCCCCTGGGAGCCTCAGAGGATGCGGACGGCGCCCGTCGGCGGGTCGTAGCTCAGCGGGCGCTCGACGATGCCCGTGCTGGAGTTCTGGGCGCCCACGAACTTGCCGCCGCCGACGTAGATGGCGACGTGGTAGGCGCTGCCGCGGGAGCCCCAGTACAGGACGTCGCCCGGCTGCAGGGCGCTCAGGGAGACGGAGGTGCCCCGCGCGGACTGGTCCTGGGACACGCGCGGCAGGGAGATCCCGGCCTGGCGGTAGGCCGCCTGGACGAGGCCGGAGCAGTCGTAGGAGGACGGCCCGGTGCCACCGCTGATGTACGCCTTGCCGACCTGCGCACGGGCGAAGTTGACGATGGCGGCGGCGGAGCCGGTCGCCGGGGCGGTGACGGTGCCCGAGCCCAGCTCGTCGGACGCGGCGGCGGAGGCGCTCTTCAGCGAGGTGCGGTCGGAGCCGCGGGTGGCGCGCTCGGCGGCGGCCTTGCGGTCCGCCTCGTCCTTCGCCTTCTTCTCGGCGTCGGCCTTCTCGGCGTCTTCCTTGGCCTTCTTCGCCTCGGCGGCAGCGCCCGTACGGGCCTGCTCCTCCTGAGTGCGCAGTTCGCCGGTGACGGCGGCGGCGGCCGTGTTCTCGGCGGCGGTGGTGACGGCGGAGGAGACCTCGGCGGCCAGGTCCAGGTTCAGGACCGGCATTTCGAGCGTCGTCTCGGCCACGGGCTCGGACGGGGACGCGCTCGCCGTGCCGGCCATCGCCAGGGTGCTGAGGACGCCACCGGCAACTCCGGCGCGGACCGCGAGCTTCGAGGCGGAGCGGCGGGGCTTCCGGTGGCTGGGTATGTGAGCGGTGTGGGACATGAGGACAACCGCTATCAGGGGCCCCGGGTTCCCTTCAAGAAACGTGGTCTGCGCCACAGTTGCGCGGAAAGTGAGCTAACCGGGCGCGCCGCGCGTCTTATTGACGCCGTAACGGGCGAATCGGACACACCCTCACAAGGCTGTGATCAAGGGGTTTCAGTAATTAGTCCGAAATGATCCACGGACTACCATCCCGGCGCACAGATGGCCAAGCCCTCTTTCGGAGGCGCGAATTCGATGTGGCGCAGGTCACAGGAACGTCTCACTGTGAGGGCCCCGTGGTCCGTCCGTGACCTCGCCGTGAACTTGGCGTGCGGTCGGAGGCCGGCGCTCGTGAACGCGTGCACGCATCCCCTTCCCCGTCCGCTCCCGTTCATCCCCGTCCACTCCCGTCCGCGGGGCCTCCCCCGACCGGGCGACGGCGATTCCCTTTACCGTGCAAGGCTTGATCCCGCAAATTTGCCTGCACCGGACATCGTTTGATAGTGCCATCCTCCTTCTACCTGCGGTAACAGGCCTGGATGTCACCTTTGGTGATCATGTGGATGCTTCGCGTATGAAGATCACGGCTCATCGGACTTCATGATCGTTCGTCAGGTGGTGGAGATCACAAACTCGTTGTTGTTACCCGTGTCGCAGATCACAGACCACCGGGCATAAGATGCGCAGCAGTCCGGCTTGTGAACTGCCTCACATGCGATCTCTCGAAGTTGGGCGATCTTCGCGGGGCGGCTCGCTCGGTGCCGGCACGGCGGTCCAACGGTCAAGGACGACTGGAAGGAGCTGAGGAGCGTGAATGCGTACGCGCCCATCCTCGTGCTCGGAGCCCTCGGCGCAGGGTTTGCGATCTTCTCCGTGGTCATGGCCACGCTGATCGGCCCAAAAAGGTACAACCGGGCGAAGCTCGAGGCGTACGAGTGCGGCATCGAGCCGACGCCCACGCCGGCCGGCGGCGGTCGCTTCCCCATCAAGTACTACCTGACGGCGATGCTCTTCATCGTCTTCGACATCGAAGTTGTCTTCCTCTACCCCTGGGCCGTCACCTTCGACTCCCTGGGGATCTTCGGGCTCGTCGAGATGCTGCTCTTCGTGCTCACCGTCTTCGTCGCCTACGCCTACGTGTGGCGCCGCGGCGGCCTGGAATGGGACTGAGGGGCTGAATTTCCCATGGGACTGGAAGAGAAGCTGCCGAGCGGCTTTCTGCTGACCACCGTCGAACAGGCCGCGGGCTGGGTGCGCAAGTCATCCGTGTTCCCCGCGACCTTCGGCCTGGCCTGCTGCGCCATCGAGATGATGACCACCGGAGCGGGCCGGTACGACCTGGCCCGCTTCGGCATGGAGGTCTTCCGCGGCTCGCCGCGCCAGGCCGATCTGATGATCGTGGCCGGGCGGGTCAGCCAGAAGATGGCGCCGGTGCTGCGGCAGGTGTACGACCAGATGCCCGCTCCCAAATGGGTCATCTCCATGGGGGTTTGTGCATCTTCGGGCGGAATGTTCAACAACTACGCGATCGTCCAGGGCGTCGACCACATCGTTCCGGTGGACATCTACCTGCCCGGCTGCCCGCCCCGCCCCGAGATGCTGATGGACGCGATCCTCAAGCTCCACCAGAAGATCCAGGGCTCCAAGCTCGGCGTGAACCGGGAAGAGGCGGCGCGCGAGGCGGAGGCGGCGGCCCTCAAGGCCCTCCCCACCATCGAGATGAAGGGGCTCCTCCGGTGAGCCAGACCTCCCCAGACAACGGGAACAACGTTCCTGCCCCCAGGGACTCCGCCGGCGGCCCCGAGGTGATCGGCGTCCGCAAGGGCATGTTCGGAGCGCTGGGCGGCGGTGACACCAGCGGCTACGGCGGCCTCGTCCGCACGGTCGCGATGCCCGGCGCGAGCCACCGCCCGTACGGCTCCTACTTCGACGAGGTCGTCGACGAACTCGAAGGGGCGCTGGAGGAGCAGGACCTGCTCCCCGAGAACGCGATCGAGAAGGTCGTCGTCGACCGGGGCGAGCTGACGCTCCACGTCGCGCGCGAGCACCTGCTGCGCGTGGCCTCCACCCTGCGCGACGACCCCGCCCTGCGCTTCGAGCTCTGCACCGGCGTCTGCGGGGTGCACTTCCCCGACGACAAGAGCCGCGAGCTGCACGCCGTCTACCACCTGCGCTCGATCACCCACGGCCGCGTGCTGCGCCTGGAGGTGTCGGTCCCCGACGCCGACCCGCACGTCCCGTCGCTCGTCTCCGTCTACCCGACGAACGACTGGCACGAGCGCGAGGCGTACGACTTCTTCGGCCTGGTCTTCGACGGGCACCCGGCCCTCACCCGGATCATGATGCCGGACGACTGGCAGGGCTTCCCGCAGCGCAAGGACTACCCGCTCGGCGGCATTCCCGTCGAGTACAAGGGTGCCCAGATCCCGGCTCCCGACCAGCGGAGGTCGTACAGCTGATGAACGCCCGGAACGCATCGAACAGCGCCGGCTCGGACCCCGCGGCCTCCCGGGAGACCACCGAGGGCACCGTCTACACCGTCACCGGCGGCGACTGGGACGAGATCGTCCAGTCCGCGGCCAAGGCCGACGACGAGCGGATCGTCGTCAACATGGGCCCGCAGCACCCGTCCACCCACGGCGTGCTCCGCCTGATCCTGGAGATCGACGGCGAGACGGTCACCGAAGCCCGCTGCGGCATCGGCTACCTGCACACCGGCATCGAGAAGAACCTCGAATTCCGGAACTGGACGCAGGGCACCACCTTCGTGACGCGCATGGACTACCTGACGCCCTTCTTCAACGAGACGGCGTACTGCCTCGGCGTCGAGAAGCTGCTCGGCATCACCGACCAGATCCCGGACCGCGCCACCGTCATCCGCGTCCTTCTGATGGAGCTCAACCGGCTCTCCTCCCACCTGGTGTGCATCGCCACCGGCGGCATGGAGCTGGGCGCGACCACGATCATGATCTACGGCTTCCGGGACCGCGAGCTGATCCTCGACATCTTCGAGCTGATCACCGGCCTGCGCATGAACCACGCGTTCGTCCGCCCCGGCGGGCTCGCCCAGGACCTGCCCCCGGGCGCCGTGGACATGCTGCGCGACTTCCTCAAGACCATGAAGAAGAACCTGCCGGAGTACGACAAGCTCGCCACCGGCAACCCGATCTTCAAGGCCCGCATGCAGGACGTCGGCTACCTCGACCTCACCGGCTGCATGGCGCTCGGCGCCACCGGCCCCATCCTGCGCTCCGCCGGCCTGCCGCACGACCTGCGCAAGGCGGACCCGTACTGCGGCTACGAGACCTACGAGTTCGACGTGCCGACCACCGAGAGCTGCGACTCGTACGGGCGGTTCCTGATCCGCCTGGAGGAGATGCGCCAGTCCCTGCGGATCGTCGAGCAGTGCCTGGAGCGGCTGGAGCCGGGCCCGGTCATGGTCGCCGACAAGAAGATCGCCTGGCCGGCGCAGCTCGCCATGGGCCCCGACGGCCTCGGCAACTCGCTCGACCACATCAAGAACATCATGGGCACCTCCATGGAGGCCCTCATCCACCACTTCAAGCTGGTGACCGAGGGCTTCCGGGTACCGGCCGGGCAGGCGTACGCGGCCGTCGAGTCACCCAAGGGCGAGCTCGGCGTCCACGTCGTCTCCGACGGCGGCACCCGCCCCTACCGGGTCCACTTCCGCGACCCGTCCTTCACCAACCTGCAGGCCATGGCCGCGATGTGCGAGGGCGGCCAGGTCGCCGACGTCATCGTCGCCGTCGCCTCCATCGACCCCGTGATGGGAGGCGTCGACCGATGACAGCCAATCCGACCGGTCAAGGGGTGGGTCTGGGCATGCCCCAGCTGCCGGCCCCCGATTTCCCGGCCGACGTGCGCGCCCGGCTCGAAGCGGACGCGAAGGAGGTCATCGCCCGCTACCCCGACAGCCGGTCCGCGCTGCTGCCGCTGCTGCACCTGACGCAGGCCGAGGAGGGCTTCGTCTCGCGCACCGGCATCCGGTTCTGCGCCGAGGTGCTGGGCCTGACCACCGCCGAGGTCACCGCCGTGGCCACCTTCTACACGATGTACCGGCGCAAGGCCTCGGGCGACTACCAGGTCGGCGTCTGCACGAACACCCTGTGCGCCGTCATGGGCGGCGACGCGATCTTCGACGAGCTCAAGGAGCACCTCGGGGTCGGCAACAACGAGACCACCCCCGACGGCAAGGTCACGCTGGAGCACATCGAGTGCAACGCGGCCTGCGACTACGCCCCCGTGGTGATGGTCAACTGGGAGTTCTTCGACAACCAGACCCCCGAGTCCGCCAAGGCCATGGTCGACGACCTGATCGCCGGCCGGCCCGTCGCGCCGACCCGGGGCGCGCCCCTGTGCACGTACAAGGAGACCGCCCGGATCCTCGCGGGCTTCCCGGACGAGCGCGAGGGCGCGGTCGAGGCGAGCGGCGGCGCCGGCCCCGCCTCCCTGATCGGGCTGCGCATCGCGCGCGGCGAGACCCCGCAGCTCGGCAAGGTCGTGCACCCGCGTGGCGAGGCTGCGGCTTCCACCGAGGAGGGGGAGTGATGACGGTGACCGCCGAAATGCATGAGAACGGCGCCCCGGAGAAGCTGCTGGCGCCCGTGCTGTCGGCCTTCTGGGACGAGCCGCGGTCGTGGACGCTGGAGACCTACCGCCGGCACGAGGGGTACGAAGGCCTGCGCAAGGCGCTCGCGATGACCCCGGACGACCTCATCGCCTACGTGAAGGACTCCGGTCTGCGCGGCCGCGGCGGCGCGGGCTTCCCCACCGGAATGAAGTGGCAGTTCATCCCGCAGGGCGACGGAAAGCCGCACTACCTCGTCGTGAACGCGGACGAGTCGGAGCCGGGAACCTGCAAGGACATCCCCCTCCTCTTCGCCAATCCGCACTCCCTCATCGAGGGAATGATCATCGCCTGCTACGCGATCCGGTCGGAGCACGCCTTCATCTACCTGCGCGGCGAGGTCGTGCCGGTGCTGCGGCGCCTGCACGAGGCGGTGCGCGAGGCGTACGAGGCCGGCTACCTCGGGGAGAACGTCCTCGGGAGCGGACTGAAGCTCGACATCACGGTGCACGCGGGCGCGGGCGCGTACATCTGCGGCGAGGAGACGGCACTCCTCGACTCCCTCGAAGGCCGGCGCGGTCAGCCCCGGCTGCGTCCCCCCTTCCCCGCCGTCGAGGGGCTCTACGCGTGCCCCACTGTCGTCAACAACGTCGAATCCATCGCCTCGGTTCCCGCGATCCTGAACAAGGGCAAGGACTGGTTCAAGGCGATGGGGACCGAGAAGTCCCCCGGCTTCACCCTGTACTCGCTCTCCGGGCACGTCGCGGGCCCCGGCCAGTACGAGGCCCCCCTCGGGATCACCCTGCGCCAGCTGCTCGACATGAGCGGCGGGATGCGCCCCGGACACCGGCTGAAGTTCTGGACCCCGGGCGGCTCCTCCACCCCGATGTTCACGGACGAGCACCTGGACGTCCCGCTGGACTACGAGGGCGTCGGCGCGGCCGGCTCCATGCTCGGCACCAAGGCGCTCCAGTGCTTCGACGAGACGACCTGCGTGGTGCGGGCCGTCACCCGCTGGACCGAGTTCTACGCCCACGAGTCCTGCGGCAAGTGCACGCCGTGCCGCGAAGGCACGTACTGGCTCGTCCAGTTGCTGCGCGACATCGAGGCCGGCAAGGGCGTCATGTCCGACCTCGACAAGCTGAACGACATCGCCGACAACATCAACGGCAAGTCGTTCTGCGCGCTCGGCGACGGCGCCGCCAGCCCCATCTTCTCGTCGCTCAAGTACTTCCGCGAGGAGTACGAGCAGCACATCACGGGCAAGGGCTGCCCCTTCGACCCCAGGAAGTCGACCCTCTGGGCTGACACGGAGGTGAACGCATGACCGTCACCACGAATGCTCCGACCGGTGGCGGAGAGGCCGCCGTCCCGCCCGAGGACCTGATCTCCCTGACCATCGACGGCATCGAACTGTCGGTGCCCAAGGGCACCCTGGTCATCCGGGCCGCCGAGCAGATCGGCATCGAGATCCCCCGGTTCTGCGACCACCCCCTCCTCGACCCGGTCGGCGCCTGCCGCCAGTGCATCGTCGAGGTCGAGGGCCAGCGCAAGCCGATGGCCTCCTGCACCATCACCTGCACCGACGGCATGGTCGTCAAGACGCAGCTGACCTCCCCGGTCGCCGAGAAGTCCCAGCGCGGCGTGATGGAGCTGCTGCTCATCAACCACCCGCTGGACTGCCCGGTCTGCGACAAGGGCGGCGAGTGCCCGCTGCAGAACCAGGCGATGTCCCACGGGCAGAGCGACTCTCGTTTCGAGGGCAAGAAGCGCACGTACGAGAAGCCGGTCCCGATCTCCACGCAGGTGCTGCTGGACCGCGAGCGGTGCGTGCTGTGCGCGCGCTGCACCCGCTTCTCCACCCAGGTCGCCGGCGACCCGATGATCGAACTCCTGGAACGCGGCGCGCTCCAGCAGGTCGGCATCGGCGAGGGCGACCCCTTCGAGTCGTACTTCTCCGGCAACACCATCCAGATCTGCCCCGTCGGCGCCCTCACCTCGGCGGCGTACCGGTTCCGCTCCCGCCCGTTCGACCTCGTCTCCTCCCCGAGCGTGTGCGAGCACTGCGCGGGCGGCTGCGCGACCCGGACCGACCACCGCCGCGGCAAGGTGCTGCGCCGGATGGCCGCCGAGGACCCCGAGGTCAACGAGGAGTGGATCTGCGACAAGGGCCGCTTCGGGTTCCGCTACGCGCAGCGCCCCGACCGGCTCACCACCCCGCTGGTGCGCGGCACCGACGGGCTCCTCGCCCCGGCGAGCTGGCCCGAGGCCCTGGAGGCGGCGGCCGCCGGGCTCGCCGCCGCGCGCGGCCGGGCCGGCGTCCTGACCGGCGGGCGGCTCACCGTCGAGGACGCCTACGCGTACGCCAAGTTCGCCCGGGTGGTCCTCGACACCAACGACATCGACTTCCGGGCCCGGATCCACAGCGCGGAGGAGGCCGAGTTCCTGGCCGCCACCGTGGCCGGCACCGGCAAGGACCTCGACGGGAAGGGGGTGACGTACTCCGCGCTGGAGGCGGCCCCCGCCGTCCTGCTCGCCGGCATCGAGTCCGAGGAGGAGGCCCCCGGCGTCTTCCTGCGGCTGCGCAAGGCCCACCGCAAGCACAAGCAGCGGACCTTCGCCCTCGCCCCGTTCGCCACCCGCGGCCTGGAGAAGGCCGGCGGCACCCTGCTGGCCGCCGCCCCCGGCACCGAGCCCGAATGGCTCGACGCCCTGGCCTCCCGGACCGGACTGGAGGCCGGCGGGGCCGAAGCCGCCGACGCACTGCGCCAGGCCGGCGCGGTCATCGTCGTCGGGGAGCGCCTGGCCGGCGTGCCCGGCGCGCTGACCGCCGCCGTACGGGCCGCCGCCGCCACCGGCGCCCGGCTGGTGTGGATCCCGCGCCGGGCCGGGGAGCGGGCCGCCGTCGAGGCGGGCGCCCTGCCGTCCCTGCTGCCGGGGGCCCGGCCGGCCACCGACCCGCGGGCCCGCGACGAGGTCGCCACCGCGTGGGGGCTGGACGAACTCCCGCACCGCTACGGCCGCGACACCGGCCAGATCGTCGAGGCCGCCGCAGGCCGCGAGCTGTCCGCCCTGCTGATCGCGGGCGTGGAGATCGCCGACCTGCCGGATCCCGCACGGGCGCTGGTCGCCCTCCAGGAGGCCTTCGTCGTCTCCCTGGAACTGCGGCCAGGCCAGGTCACCGACCACGCGGACGTGGTCTTCCCGGTCGCCGCCGTCGCCGAGAAGGCGGGCGCGTTCATCAACTGGGAGGGCAGGGTCCGGCCGTTCGAGGCCGCGCTCAAGCCCGAGCAGATGACCCGCCGGCTCGCCCCCGCCGACGCCCGCGTGCTGCACATGCTGGCCGACGCCGCCGACCGGCCGATCGCGCTGCCCGACGTACACGCCGTACGCCGCGAGCTCGACGCGCTCGGCCCGTGGGCCGGAGAGCGCGCCGCCGAGCAGTCCGCGGACACCGCGCCGCTGCCCCGCCCCGGCGCGGGCGAGGCCGTCCTCGCGGGCCACCGGCTCCTCCTCGACCAGGGCCTGCTCCAGGAGGGCGACGACGCCCTCGCCGGCACCCGGCACGAGGCGAGCGCCCGGCTCTCGGCCGCCACCGCCGCCGAGACCGGCGTCAAGGACGGCGACGTCCTCGCGGTGACCGGCCCGGCCGGCTCCGTGGAACTCCCGCTGCGGATCACCGAGATGCCCGACCGCGTGGTCTGGCTCCCGCTGAACTCCACCGGGCACGGCGTCCTCGCCGACACCGGATCCCGCCCGGGCACCCTCGTGCGGATCGGCCCGGCCGGGGCCGGCCCGGCGGCCGGCGAGGACGCGCAGGTGCGGCCGTGAACGCGACCGCACCGCGGCACCCGGCGCCGCTGACCCATGTCCTTCGGCCGGGCGAAGCCCCGGCCCCCGTACGGGAGGTGCGAGCATGCTGAACCACATCGCCCAGCTCGCTCGGATCACGGCCGAGCCCCGGCCGCACGTCCTCGCGGCCGAGGACCTCAGCCTGTTCGGCCGCGACGTGTGGTGGCTGGTCCTGCTGAAGGCGGTCTTCTGCTTCGCCTTCCTGATGGTGACCGTGCTCTTCTCCATCGTGTGGGAGCGCAAGGTCGTCGCGTGGATGCAGCTGCGCATCGGCCCCAACCGGCACGGCCCCTGGGGCATGCTCCAGTCGCTCGCCGACGGCGTGAAGCTGATGCTCAAGGAAGACATCATCGTCAAGCGGGCCGACAAGGTGGTGTACGTCCTGGCCCCGATCATCGCGGCGATCCCGGCCTTCATGGCCATCGCGGTGATCCCCTTCGGCCCCGCGGACGACGAGATCTCGATCTTCGGGCAGCGCACCACGATGCAGCTCACCGACCTGCCGATCGCGATGCTCTACATCCTCGCGGTCGCCTCCGTCGGCATCTACGGCATCGTCCTCGCCGGCTGGTCCTCGGGCTCGACGTACCCGCTTCTCGGCGGCCTGCGCTCCTGCGCGCAGATGATCTCGTACGAGATCGCGATGGGTGCGGCCTTCGCCTCCGTCTTCCTCTACTCCGGGTCGATGTCGACCTCGGCGATCGTCGAGGCGCAGGCCGACCGCTGGTACATCGTGCTGCTGCCGGTCTCGTTCATCATCTACGTCATCACCATGGTCGGCGAGACGAACCGGGCCCCGTTCGACATGCCGGAGTCCGAGGGCGACCTCGTCGGCGGCTTCAACACCGAGTACTCCTCCATCAAGTTCGCGCTGTTCATGCTGGCCGAGTACGTCAACATGGTCACCGTCTCGGCGGTCTCGGTCACCCTCTTCCTGGGCGGCTGGCGGGCCCCGTACCCGATCAGCCACTTCTGGGAGGGCGCGAACCACGGCTGGTGGCCGATGCTCTGGTTCGTCATCAAGGTCCAGCTGCTGCTGTTCTTCTTCATCTGGCTGCGCGGCACGCTGCCCCGCGTGCGCTACGACCAGCTGATGAAGCTCGGCTGGAAGGTCCTGATCCCGGTCTCCGTGCTCTGGCTGATGCTGGTCGCGACCGTCCGGGCGCTGCGCAACGAGCGCTACGACTTCTCGGAGATCGTCCTGTACGTCGGCGGCGCGGTCGTCGCGATCCTGCTGCTGTCCTTCGTCGCGGACCTGTTCCGCGAC
>NZ_JBHYVA010000090.1:0-18282 GCF_042750055.1 Streptomyces sp. NPDC059456 | reverse complement strand
TGTCGCGGCGCGCTCTGGGGGGGGGGGGGGGGGGGCGGCTGGGGGGGCGCCCCCCCCCGCCCGGTGCGACCGGCGCCCCGACCCCGGGGCGGGCCCCCGCCCCCCCCCCCCGCCCTCACAGCCTCCCGATCAGTGGAAGCAGCAGTGCGGAGTGCTCATGAATGCCACACCACGATTCTACGAGGCTCAGCCGAAGCCCGGCGCGTGTGCCCGCAGTTACTGAGGATTTCGGGTTGTCGTCGGGTGGTGACGGTTCATGATCCCTGCGGTATGCCGGTGGTATGCGTTATCCGGAGGGTGGGGGCCTGACCGCTGAGCGTCGGGCGTTTCGTGAGGGGATCCGGCTTCAGGCCGGCGAGAGGTTCGCGGCGGGTGAGAAGACCGCGGTGATCGCGAAGGACCTGCGGGTGAGTGTGAGGTCGGTGGAACGCTGGCGTCGGGCTTGGCGCGAGGGCGGCATGGCGGCCCTGCGCTCGGCGGGCCCGGCGAATGCCCCGACCGTCACCGATGCCCAGTTCGCCTTGCTCGAGGAGGAACTGGGCAAGGGACCGACGGCGCACGGCTTCGAGGACGAACGCTGGACTCTGGCCCGGGTCCAGGCGGTGATCCGCCGGCGGCTGCGGGTGAGCCTGTCGGTGGCGACGGTGTGGCGGCTGCTGAAACGGCACGGCTGGTCCTGGCAGGCACCCGCCCGCAGAGCACTGGAACGCGACGAGCACGCAGTGGAGCTGTGGAAGAAGGAGGTGTGGCCGCGGGTAAAAGCCTCGCGGCGGCACTCGGGGCCTGGGTCGTCTTCGAGGACGAAGCCGGCTTCTCGATGACTCCGCCCCGGGCCCGCACCTGGAGCCGGTGCGGACAGACCCCTGTGATCCGTGTTCGTGGCAGGTCCCGCCGCCGGACCTCGGTCGCCGCGTTGTGCTGCCACAAGCCTGGTGAGAAGAGCCGCCTCATCCACCGGCCCCGCAACCATCTCCTGCTCAAGGGCGCCCGCAGGAGCTTCTCCTGGCAGGACTACCGAGACCTTCTGGTGAGGGCGCACATCCAGCTCGGCGGCCCGATCGTGGTGGTCTGGGACAATCTCAACACCCACCTGGCCGCCGGACTGAAACACTATGAGGCCGAGCACGACTGGCTCACCACCGTCCGGCTCCCGGCATACGCACCAGACCTGAACCCGGTAGAAGCCGTCTGGTCACTCGTCCGCAGAGCCACGGCCAACACGGCCTTCGACACCCCCGACGACCTCGACCGCACACTCCGCCGGGAGTTACGCAGAATCCAACTCCGACCCGACCTCATCAACGGCTGCCTCACCGCCACCAGACTGACCCTCACACTGCCGACCCCACTCTGAAAACCTCAGTAACGGCGAAGTCCCCGACTGATCGCCGCCGCGCACCCCGCCCCGCGCAGCGGCCCTCCCAGAGGGGCCGGCCGCCGGTCCCGTGCGCGGCCGCCGGCCCCCTCATTCGCGGCGCCAGCCGGTCAGCCGCCGCTGGCGTCAGACCCTGCCAGCCCCTCCCTGCCTGGATCAGCCATCTGGCTTTGCGGCCGCCCCTACCCGGCCTCACGGTCGGTCGGGGGCGGCTCGCTGTGAGGTGGCCGGACTCCGGCAGCAGGCCCCGATGTTCACCTCACCCGATGAGCGTTCCCGCGGGCGAGGGGTGAAGACCGCAACGGCCACGGGATCACCCGCCTGCCGTCCCCCAACCGGACCGGCCCCACGTGATCGAGACCGAAGAGGTCGGCAATTTCACGGGTTCACACCTCCAGTCACACTCCCGGTCCCCAAAAGCAACCGTCCAGCCAAGGCTCGGGCCGCCTCCCGTGCAACCCCGACTCCGCCCCGCGGCCGGGGCTTCAGCGCGCCTCGCACCGGCCCCGGGCAGCACTCGGCCAGGATGGGGGGCCCGCAGGCCCGGAGCCTTCGGTGACAGGAGCAGGGCATTGATCAACGTGGACATCCAGTACTGCGCCGGCTCGGTCTGGGTCAGCGCCGCCGGAGAGCTCGACGACGACGCAGGCGAGGTGCTCCAGCAGGCGCTGGATTACGTCACCGCCGACGAGCGGGACCTCTTGGTGGACCTGCACGGCGTCGCGACCATGGACGCCGACGGCCTGTTCCACCTCCTGACCCTGCACCGGCGCGCGGAGCTCGCGGGCCTGAGAATGCTGGTCACCGGCTGGCAGCCCCAGCCCCAGCAGCTCATGGCCACGGTGGCCGGCATCCCACGAGCCGGCGCCGCCACCGCAGAGCGGTACGCACTGGCGGGCTTCCGCCGACTCCTCGAGGACCGGGCGCAGCGCGTACGGGACAGCGCCGACTTCGCCGCCGGCTGGCTTCCCAGCGCCTAGCTACGCCCCCATGTGGGTGCGGCACGGCGAGAAGCATCTCTACCCTGACCCGACCGCCCGGCCCGGCGACTGCCGCCGCCTCACACCCCCAGACACCACCGGCCGGCCGGGCCAGGCGCTCAGCGCGGTGTGCGACAGTGCCGTCATGCTGATTGCCATGGCCGGCCTTCCCGCGGCGGGAAAGTCCTCGGTCGCCCAAGAGTTGGGGCGGGCGCTGCCCGCCGCGGTGGTGTCGGTCGATCCGATCGAGGCGGCAATGTGGCGGGCCGGCGTGGAGCGCACACAGCCCACAGGGCTGGCGGCCTACCTGGCGGCCGAGGCCGTCGCCGACGGTGTGCTGGGGCTGGGCCAGAGCGTGATCACCGACGCGGTCAACGCAGTGCAGGAGGCACGCCGACAGTGGCGGGCACTGGCCGACCGCCACCGGGTGCCCATCGCGTTCATCGAAGTGGTGTGCTCCGACTCGCGGCTGCACCGCCAACGGCTGGAACGCCACTCCCGGGGCATCGAAGGCTTCGAGGAGCCGACCTGGGAAGCAGTCCAGCAGCGACAGGCCGAATACGGGCCCTGGACGGACCACCGGCTGGTACTCGATTCGGCCGCCGACCTGGCCTCGAACGTGGCCCAGGCACACCACTACCTGACCCAGGCAGCCCGCTCACAGCCAGCGCCCTGAACGGATCTCGCGCAGCGCCTCAGGCCGCATCGGTGATCGCCACCCATGAACCAGCCGTCTCGCACCTCTACCCGGGCCTCGACGACGTCGGGGCCGGCGGGTGGAACATGGCGGGCCGCGTCAGTCGAGGTCTGCGTGGATGCTGGCGACTTGACGCAGGCCATGCTCTGGGCGCCGACTTCGAGGCCACTTGACGGCTTCCCGGGTAGGCAGCAAACCCATCCGGTGGGACAGGCCTGGATCGCGGCCACGAAGCCCCGAGAGAGTTGCAGGTCGTCGCGGCTATGCACGGGGGGAGGCAGCTCGCTGGTGCGAGCCGGGCACGCCGGTCCTGCCCTGCTGCGGTACCGATCCCGATCCCGGCCGCCCGGGCGCCGGCCGCGACGCGCCGGTTCGCCGTGTCGCGCGGCGGCACAGGTGAGCCAGGGAGGTGTAGAAGCGGTCAGGAAGAAACACGGCGTCCGCCACGATCATCGCGCCGGAGAAGAGAGGCAGCCCCATGACCACCGCGATGCCGACGTGCATCCCCAGCAACATGGTCAGAACCGGATACTTGAGCCTGCCGAAGAGCACGAACGGGAAAGCGACCTGCAAGAGCACCGTCGTGTAGCTGGCGATCGCGATCAGGACGGCGTAGTTGTCCGCAAAGTGGGAGAGCGCTGGCCAGGGCTGGAAGAGTTCGAGGTTCAGGACGTAGTGGAGGGCGGTGCCGCCGCCCCAGGAAGCGCCCTGGACCTTGTACAGGCCGGCGGAACCGTAGAGGAAGCAGACTTCTGCCGCCATGACGAAGATGCCGCAGTTGTGCACGACCGTCGTCAAGGTGCTGCGCGCTTGACGGAGTCGGGGCGAGGGGAATCTTCTCGCCGGTTCGGGACCGCTGCCCGCACGGGCTGTCTTGAGACGGTTCCTGCGTGCGTCCAGGGACCAGCGACGACCGCATCCGGTGAAGACGAGATAGACGACCATCAGCAGGATCAGATTGTCGCCGCCGTCCGTCATGAAGATCGCTCTTGCATGGAACGAGGTCACCACGACGGCGAACAGGACGGAGATGGCGCGGGTCCGCCATCCCAGCATGAACAGCGTGGACGTGACCAGGGCCGTCACGTAGCAGAGTTCGAAGTAGGCCGGGCTGTCGGAGAGGGTCAGGATGCTGTTCCAGCCCGTCTGTGCGAAGAGCTGCTCCGCAAGCGCGGGCGTCCACGGGGAGCCGGGGCCCCAGATCTCGTGACGGTGCGGGAACTCGCGCAGAAGGAAGACCAGGTAGAGCATGCCGTAGCCGGCGCGCATGACCGACACGGCGTACAGGGACACCGGCCGGCCGGTAAGGAGCGCGACGAACCGCTGGGCTGCGCCTGCGGGTCTCCGGTGCGTAGTGCCCCCCGGTGCAGCTGCCGTGGACGGGGGCTGGGTCATGTGCTCACTTCCCACGGGGGGTCACCTTCCACCAGGGCAGAAGCCGCTCTTCGACGGGCGTCGGCGGGCGTTTGCCGGCCGCTTCGCCCTGCGCGGCGACGGGCACCGTGAGGACGCGAAGCTGGATGAAGCCGAAGGTGCCGCCGTGGTCGCGGGCGGCGACCCGGTC
Source organism: Streptomyces sp. NPDC059456 (assembly GCF_042750055.1). Classification (NCBI taxonomy): domain Bacteria; kingdom Bacillati; phylum Actinomycetota; class Actinomycetes; order Kitasatosporales; family Streptomycetaceae; genus Streptomyces; species Streptomyces sp. NPDC059456. The sequence continues at coordinate 13,666 of NZ_JBHYVA010000090.1, read as the reverse complement.
CGCGGCGATGTTGCGCAGGTACTTCTGCATCATCACGGCCCGATCCGAGTCTGCCCTGTCGTCTGCGCCGTGCGTGTCGACGTAGGAGGTCCAGGCGCGGCGCAGGAGATTCTGTGTCGTGTGGCTCGGGAACACGTTGTGTTTGAGTGCGGAATTGTCCACGGCTGTCAGATCGACCCAGCTGCTCACCTGAGTCGAACCGTCCAGGGCAGTGCGTGCGGTTCGCGCGAGAATGCGCCGGTTGACGGAGTCGGGATCCGGGGCGAAAAGCCGCCAATTCTGCTCGAAGAGGGGGTACACCCATGCGTTGACCTGTGGGCCGTACCGCTTCGAGACGGTATTGGGGGGAGCCACGTGGAGGAACACCAGAACCACATGGGCCAGCGTCGTCGCCAGACACAGGGCCACCACGATTCGCAGTACCGCTGCCAGCAAGCGGGAACGTCGGGGTTGCCGGCACGGTGTGCCCGCTTCATCGTGATGTTCCCGGAGGTCCGGATCGGAATCAGACACCCGAAGTTCCGTCACGGCCGCTGATTCAATTCTGCTCGGCACCGGCCCACCCTGTCTTTCTCATATCAACTGCTCGCGTCTGGATTTCCTGCTGGAACCGGCGGCGGCGCACGACGGAGCCGAAAGGGCTCCGCCACGCGCCGCTGTCCGATGAGCGGACCTCGTGCAGTCCGCTGCCTAGCCCTCGGTGCTCATGGGCTTGCTGCCGTATCCGTAGTCGTGGTCATAGCCGTGGCCGTAGTGCTCGCCGTAGCCCGGCTTGCCGGGCTTCTCGCCCTGCTGGTGGCCGGGCTTGCCGCCATGCTGGTGGCCGGGCTTCTCGCCCTGCTCGTAGTCGGGCTTGCCAGGCTTGCCGCCCTGCTGGTGACCAGGCCTACCGCCGTGCTGGTCGCCCGGCTTGCCGCCGTTTCCGCCCGTGACGTACCCGCCAGTGGTGTTACCGCCTGTCGTGTTCCCGGCGGTGCTCGCTCCCGTCGTGTTGCCCGCGACGTTCCCTGAGGTGTTGCCGGAGATATTCCCCGAGGTGCCACCCGTCACGACGCTGGCGATCGGGCCGCCCAGGAGGCCTCCTCCCGTCGTCACGCCACCGAGCACGCCACCGAGGACGCCCGAGGTCGCACCTGAAGTCGTGGTGCCAGTGGTCGTACCGGCCGTGGTGCCCGTGGTCGTGCCGGCCGTCGTGCCAGTGGTGGTGCCGGTCGTCGTCCCACCCGTGCCGCCGGTCGCGCACGTCCCGAGGAAGATCCGGTTGTTGTCGAGCGTCACCTCGCCGTTACGGGCCAGCGCCCGGCCCTCGATGTTCGCCCTCGTGGTCACGAAGATCGAGGTCAGAGCCATGATGGTGCCCACGAAGGTGGAGTCGGTACCGAGAGTTGCCGAACTCCCGATCTGCCAGAACACGTTGCACGGCGAAGCGCCGTTCGTGAGCAGGACCCGGCTGGAGGATGCCGTCGTCAGGGCTTCCGGAATCTGGAACACCCACACCGCGTTGGGGTCTCCCCCGGCGTTCAGGATCAGGTCGCCGGTGAGTCCGACACCGGACGTAGCCTTGTAGACGCCCGGCAGCAGCGTTTGGCCCGCGCCGATCCCCGCCGCAAGCGCGAAGTCCTGGGCCTGGCCCGCCGCGTTGTTGTACGCCACGGTCAGATCGCTCTTGGCCTGGAGGGCCGCAGCGTCCGCAGCATGCACGGCACCGAGAACCAGGCCGGGCGGGAACCCGGTGATGGCCGGGTTCGGGTGCGTCCCGAGGTCGTGGCTGATCACCGAGGGGCCGGTGTTGGTCACTCCCTGACCTGCCAGAACGGAGTAACTGGCGGTCGTGCCCAGAGGTACGGGTGTTGCGATGGCCGACGCCTGCGTCGACGTCGTGGCAACCATCGCAGCGGCAACTGTTGCGGCAAGGGCCGAGGCCAGCCAGCCGGACAGAGGACGGAGTCGAGCCGCTTGAGGAAATCTCAGCTTCATCGAGAGGCCATTTTCTGTGGGGGTCGTGGCTGCCGGGCCCTAACCGATTGCCCGGGAAGCCGTACTAGTGAGATGGCGTATTACGCAGGAAGTTGAGTAAGGCATTTTCAAGCGGCAGGGCGATGCGTGCGATTGGGGGCGGAGCGGCGTAATATGCGCCCTTAATATCTGAGTTCATATGGATGGCAATCCGATGTACTGCCCGGGCGCAGGGGTGTCCATTACCCCGATGTGGGCCATCGACTTCGGGCCGGTCCGACAATCCCACCCCCGGGATGCTTGTGGGAGTGCCGCCATTCCAGTGATTCGACGAAATCCGGAGTGAGTGGGCGTGGCGGCAACTAGAAAACCCGCACGGCATCGTCATATGGGTGGAACTATTCGCCCACGTGTATGACAGTTCCTGCCTGGACGATGCTCGCTCACCAAAGCGACCTCTTCGACCTGCTGGTGCTGGATCGAACGGGCTACACCCACTGCCGTCGGTGCAACGAGAAGGTTCTGCACCTGCTCCGACCGAAGGCGCCGGGCTTTACCGGCGACGCCCCGCCTCGTCCATACAGCCGGGCGTTCTCCCGAACTCGCGGTCCGAAGCCGTCACCCCGCGGCCGCCGGTCAGGAGGCCAGGCCCTGGTAGCCGGCAATCGGCGAGGATCTTCAAGCGGGCCCCCATGACAGGAGCTTGAAGGACCCCCTGGGCACGCTGTGCTCAACGCCGCATGCTGGCGGGGCGCGAACCCGCCAGGTCGGAGCAGGTGTTGGAGGCCGCAGGCCCGGTTCGCCTACGCGGCCGCTCGCCGGTGACTTCGCTCGCCGCGCCTTGAGCGCTCAGGGCGCAGTTGCTGCGAGGACATCTCAGTGGTCGGCAGGGCCCTGGAATCGCACAGCGCCGATGTCCCCGTCGCAGGGGGAGGCCGCGGTCACTGTGTCGTCTTCAGACCTTGGAGGGTGCGCTGTCATGCACCATCACGCTCGGCAGATCGCAGATGAGCAGGCAGGGAACAGGCCACCGTGCCCCCCGGTAGGCGGTGCCGGTTCAGGGCCACCACCCGGTACACGAGCCGGGCGATCCAGCTGATCGGAGGCAGCGTCATGGCCTGCCCTGCGAGCCGCCAGCGCCGACGCGGGCTCTGTTTGAGCAGCTGCGCCACCGCCTCCGCGCCGCCGTGCACATCCGCCGAAGCGGGCTCGATCCACAGGACCTCCCGGTCTGCCCGCTCGGCGGTGACGCCCAGCGCGTCCAAATCGGCGTACTGCCAGGGAGTGACGACGGCGTCGGGATCCAGCAGGCGCACGGCGATGTTGACGGCTTGGGTGCAAAATCCGCAGTCGCCGTCGTACAGCAGGATCGGCCGTTCGGCCATGGTGGATCTCCTTGTCTTACGGTCGTCCCCCGGAAGCAGCCGCCGGGGCCAGATCTGCGGGCGCTCCAGGAATCGGTTGACGAAGGCGCAAGCGCCTCGGACGACGGAAGTTCCAACAGGCCGTCGAAGCCGACGATGGGCGGTATCTGCTCCTTAGGCGCAGAGGCCACGACGAGGACGGCGGCAAGGCCCAGGAAGGGTTTCGTTGCGCTCAGCTCGTGCCCCGTCTCGGATTGGTCGCCTGCTCCTGGCGGCTGGGGCGGGCCGCCTGTTTTCGTCCGACGTCGTGCACGACTGCCTGAGTGGTCACAGTCGTCGTCGCGAGCTTCTTGATTGAGGTGCGTTGAATCCATGTCGATCGACCGGCCGGTATCGGCGGGACAAAGTCCCTACTGCCGGTGCGCCGCCAGGGGCATAACATAGTAAATAGGTCGTCGCACTCTCACGTGTGGCGTCCGGAAGGGCGACCCCGGCGTGTGAATGTGCCGGGGTCGTTGTATCACCGTCCTCGCGCCGTAGGGGGCGAGGCATGATCCATTCAGCCGATGTACGGGAATGGCGCGACTGTGACGTCCCACGCGATGCCGCGCCCCTCCAGACGGCGGACGAAGGCGGTCAGGCCGTGCAGGCCGGTGACGTCCATGAATGTCAGGCGCCGCATGTCGCAGGCCACCACGGCGACGCCGTCGAGGCCGGCCTGCACCTCGTCGAGCGCGCATCTGGTCTCCAGGTCGAGTTCACCTCTGAGGGTGAGGTGCACGGTCGGACCGTAGCGCCTCGTCATCATCCGGAAGTGCATTCCGTCCCACCTCGCCGCGATCGGCGGGCTTCATGCACGCCCGCCCGGATCCGGGCACCAGATGTCCCAAATCGATGGTCACGCTGCCGCGACGTCCGCCGACAGCCGTCCCCGCCCGGGGCCCGGCGTGGGCTTCACGGGTAGACGCCTCGATGTTGGCGCCGCGCCACTCCACTGACGCTTCGAGCTCTGGTCAGAGGCGCTTGACCAGAACCGAGTTGGAGACTTTGCGCGCACCGTTCGGCAGCTTCAGGAGCGATCCGTCCGGGTTCCGGTTTTCGCTCAGCTGACGGTAGGAGAAGTCATCCGTGAGAACGACATAGATCATGCGGACAGAGCCCGGCTCCGACGGAGACAGGTGCACATTGAAGGTATACGGGCCGGGCCGCCCCAGATCATCCTTCGGGTAGTAATTCGTATGCGGCACGGGCTTCCCGACGCCGTCGATCTGCACCATCCACGTCAGGTGCCACTCGGCCGCAAGGTTGCAGTTGACCTCAGCGGTGAGGGACCCGTCCGACGCGACCGCCAACTGCTTGGGCTCGATGGTCACGTCGTGTCCCGGCTTGTCGCCGCAGCCGGACAGAGCCTTTTCCAGGCCGGCAGAGGGTGAGCTGCTGACCGAGGAGCCGGGATGCGGCGACGAGGCGGACGGCGCGGGATTTGCACCGTGGCGGTCGCCATTGAAGACGCCGGACCACAGCCCGATGACAGCGGCGATGATCGTCCCCGCAACGGTGATGATGCCGACCTTCATGGTCACAGGCTGACCGCTCCACCAACTGCTGACCCAGCTCATCAAGCCCCCCGATCCCCCAGCACCGAAGCTCTCCCCATGCAGTGGCGACATCAGCGCGCCGGCGCCACAGGAAGAAGACCTTCCCCCCATCCGCCAGGAAAATAGCAACCGTTTGTAATTGACTAGCCACAAAGCGCCCCAGGCTCGTCAAAGCGGGCCGCTGCATGCCATCAGCTGGCGCGAACGCCGCTGAACACTCCGTGGCACTCGATCGCCCTCGGGCCGCGACCTGCGAGACAGGACCCGCGGATTGCCGGAAGGATCGGCTCCCGCCGCCGGCGTGGCCTCGCCATTCCCTGGTGGCCGAGCCTTGGCCGGTGGCCGCAAAGGCGGGTGCTGCCGACCAGGGCAGTGCAACGGCGACGTGTGACGGCGGCCGCTGCTGCCCGGCCGACAGCACCACAGGGAAGCCAGGAAGACACCGACGTGGTAGGTGCGCTCCCGGCCATGCCATCCCACCCATTGAGCCCGTCGATGAACACCACGACCCGCCCCACAGCGCCCGCAACCACCCGCACAGACCAACATCCCGCTCCCGGTCCGGCCCCTGCCCCGGGCGCGCAGATCGCCAGGTTGGCCGACCGCGTGCAGCCGGCCCGTGGGTCGTGGCAGCCGAGGAGGACGAGCCGCGGTCAGTGTGCCCGCACTGTAACCCCCAGCATCCGCGCCCCCGTCTTCGTGCAGGGGCGATGGCGGCTGCCCGGCGCGAACACCATGTAGGTCCCCGGACCATGGCTTTCTTCTCACTCGATCACTTCGCCGCTCAGAACGGACCGGGCGCAGCCACGCCCGCCGGATGCACACCCAAAGGCCCCGAGGAAACCGGAGAGGGCCTCGTCTACGGAGGGAGCGAGTCCCATCGCTTTGCGCGACCCGGTGCAGCCGAGCTGCTTTCGGTGATCGCCTCGCAGGTATAGGGCAGGGGCGCGGGGCGGCGTGGACGGTGGCAGCGCCACCAACTGCGCGGCGGTGCGGCGCTGGCGGGCTCCGGGGTGCTGCGGGCGGCGGTGGCCTGGTCCATGCCAGCGGCGAAGTCGGCATCGCGGCGGCGGCGCTGGTAGACGACCACGGTCGTGATGCCGACCTCTGCTGGTTGCTGTCGACCGTCTGCGCGGGCGGTGCTGTCCCGTTCGGATCAGGCTGACGTCGAGGCGTTCACTCAAGAACCGCGAGGTGGTCGGCGGCTCCTCCGCGCCATTCGGTCATGAAGAGGGTGGCATCGTCGCTGGTATGTCCGCCTCGTTCGTTCTTCAGCGTGTGGGAGAGCCGGCGCAGATCTGCCCGCATCCCCTGTGACGGCTCTTCGCCCAGCCGGTTGACGCAGCGGATGAGGCGTTCCTCGCCGAACTGCTCCCCGCCGGTGACGTGCTCTTCGATGATGCCGTCGGTGTAGCACAGCACTCGGTCGCCCGGCTGGAGCTGGTGCTCTCGGATCCGGGGTTCCTCGCCGCCGAAGCCGACGGGCAGGGTCGTCGCGCTGTCCAACTGCCGCACGACCTTGCCCTCGCGGATCAGCAGCGGCGCGGGGTGGCCCGCGTTGACCAGCTCGAGCTCACCGGTGGCGATGTTCAGGTGCATCAGCTGGGCGGTGACGAAGTGATCGGGACCGAACTGCCGGGAGATGGCGTCGTCCATGTACGTGTACTTCTCGGCCAGGCTGACGAACACGCGCCGGGCATGCCGGTACGCGCCGATGGCGATGGTCGCCATCGCGGCGGCGTCCAGGCCGTGGCCCATCGCGTCGATCACCGCCATGTGCAGGATGTTGTCGTTGAGGGCGTAATCGAAGCTGTCTCCGGCAACGCGGTAGGCGGGCTCCAGGATGCCGGCCACCGCGACCTGCGGCACCGTCATCGTCAGCGGCGGCAACAGGCCCCACTGGATCTCCGCGGACACGCTCATCGGCTCCCGGCGCCGGGCCAGGAAGAACTGGTCGGTGTAGGCGTTCTTGGTGACCAGCAGGTCGGCGACCAGGCCGGCGAGCCGGCGCAGCAGCCGCCGGTCGTCGTCACCGACGTCGTCCAGGGTGAGGACCATTACGCCCACCGTGTCGCTGCCGTCCAGCAGCGGCAGGTACATCCGCACGCCACCGCTGGCCAGCGAGATCTCGACGGCCTCCCCGCGCAGGAAAGCCCGGCTGGCGGGGGAATCGATCACCGGCTCGGGCTGACTGACGTGCAGCTTCCTGCCCGGAAGCGGCACCAGCAGCTCCTGCGCGTAGTCCTGGAGCAAGATGGAGACGTCACGGCCTCCGACCTTGCCCACCTCCTCCGCGATCAGCGGAGCGATCAGCTGCGGCGGCAAGTGCGGCGCCCGATCCAGCAGCAGGCCAAGAAGCCGCTCACCGAAACCCTCCGACCGGTCCACGCTCTCCTCATCCATGCCCCGGCGTGCCACCTCCTCTCCACCCCCGCCGGTCACTGCCTCGGCACACCGTGACCTGACAAGCCACCGGAACGGCTCATTGCGCCATGCGCGGCATGTCGGCCCACACTGACCACGGGGAAGCTGGTTCTCCATCGGGGACACGGCAACTACAGGACATCAAATCGAGATGCGCCCCGGGTCCACCAACTCCGTGCATGAATGCTGAAGCCGTCGCACGGTTACCTGCCGCGTCCGGGTCGCGCAGGAGCCGCCACGTGCGCGGACCGGGGCCTCGGTCCATTGGGTGGGCGGCCCGGTCATACTGCCGCCAGAGCGCTCTGGTCACCGGGCCTCGCCCGCGCACGCCCTATCGACGCGGACTGAAGCGACCATAGCCACGGCCAGCCGCCACCCGACATCACAAGCACAGCATTCGGCATCCTGTGTGACATGCGGGGCAAGGGTTGATGCCCAACGCTGACACCCCCCATTCCCCCTGACGCATCCCCCACCTCCATGCGCAAGCAGCCCGCATGCCGCAGCGGACGATCTCAGCCGTCAGCCGGTCAGCATGCAGAACCATGACTCGCCGGCGTAAGAACCAGCCGGGCCGACATGCCTCCGCTGCCTGCCGCGAGGGGCGCCCGTCGCCTGCAGCCACGCCGGGGTCCGGGCTCCTCAAACCGGTCGCCGCTCTGCACCGGGCACTGCTGCTGAACCTGCTGGACCACGAGAACGCGGCTCTGCAATAGGTTCCTCACCGGCTCGGGCGTCAGGGATGGAAGGGACCTTGACCATGTTGTCCCGCCCTTTTTGGAAGTCCGCGTACACCTGCGGGGCACGTCCAGCCTCAGGTGGCGGCTGGCAAGGCCTTCGACGCCAAGGGGATCTCCGTCGGTCAGCGGGGGCGGCAGCTCGTCGACCCACCGGTGGACGTTGGCCTGCCCCGTGCGCGGCTGGATCTGCTTGTCGAGCATCGTGAGCAGCGGGAGCGGGTCAGCGGCACCGCCGTAGTGTCGATGATCAAGTTTTTCGAACTCAAGCGCCCCGGCTGTCCGCGCCGAATCCAATGGGTTCTGCAGCATCGTCGGCCAACCGAGTACTGAGGTCACGATGGCAGTGGACGCCGGTCCGGGGCGGCATGATGAGGTCCGCAAGGCGTACGTGGTCTCGTCTGGTGTGCCGGCGAGGGCATGGATGGGGAGCGAAACAGTGGAGTACTGCGATGGTGACGGCAACGACTGGTGACATCGAGAAGGCGGCCGAGGTACTGCGCGCCGGCGGTCTGGTGGCCCTTCCGACCGAGACCGTCTATGGCCTGGGCGCGAACGCGGAGGACCCTGCAGCCGTCGCGCGGATCTTCCAGGCGAAGGGGCGCCCGCCCTCTCACCCGCTGATCGTCCACATCGCCGCTGCGGAGCACTTGGACGACTGGGTCGAGACCGTGCCCGCCACGGCGCGTCTGCTGGCCGAATACTTCTGGCCGGGGCCGCTGACCCTGGTCCTGCGGCGCGGTCACCGGGTGCCGCTGGAAGCGACGGGTGGGTTGGAGACGGTGGCCGTGCGTGTGCCAGACCACCCCGTCGCGCTCGCGCTGCTGTCGGCCTTCGGGGGCGGCGTCACGGCCCCGTCCGCCAACCGCTTCGGCTCGGTCAGCCCCACCACCGCGGGCCACGTCCGCGTGGAGCTTGGTGATGCCGTCGACTTCGTGCTGGACGGCGGCGCGTGCGAGGTCGGCGTCGAGTCGACCATTGTTGACGTCACGGGCGATACCCCGAGCATCCTGAGGCCCGGTGGTGTGACGCGCGAGAACCTCGAAGCGGTGCTCGGGCGTTCCGTCGGGGTGCCCTCGACGGACGCATGTCCGAGTGCCGGGCCAGCACCCGTCGCACTATGCGCCGAGTGCGCGGGTTGTCCTGGTCGAGCCGGAGAAGGTGGTGGCCGAAGCCGAGCTCGCGCAGATGGCGGGGCACAAGGTTGGCGTCTTTGTTCCTGGCTCCTTCGCCGACGCTGCGGTCAAGGCGCACGCCGTGGTGAACGTCCCCGATTCGATGGACGCCTACGCGCACGGCCTGTACGGATATCTGCGCGAGCTCGATCAGCAAGGGTGCGACCTCATCATCGCGTCCCTGCCGGTGGAGGAGGGGTTGGGGCTGGCGATCGCCAACCGGCTTCGCCGGGCCGCCGGGCCGCGACCCTCCCGGTGAGCGGGCCCGGCCTGGACGGTCAGGAAGCGGTGGGAGTCGTCGTACTGAGGCCGCGGGCGGCGACGAGCTGTGCACTGCCGTCGGCCAGCCTGTAGGACAGCCCCACCACGCCGAGGCGGCCGTCGGCGACCCGCTCGGCCAGGACGCGGGAGCGCTCCAGCAGCAGGTCCACGGTGTGCTCGATGTGCTCGGCCAGTATCTCCTCGGCCGTCTCGCGTCCTGCGGCGCGGGCTGCCAGCACGCTCGGGGTAACCCGTTCGACGACGTCACGCACGAATCCGCCAGGCGTCTGCCCGTCCTCCAGGGCGGAGCAGGCCGCGGCGACAGCACCGCACGAGTCGTGGCCAAGGACGACGACCAGCGGCGCGTTGAGGACGCTCACACCGAACTCGATGCTTCCGAGCACTTCCGTACCCGCGACATGCCCAGCGGTGCGGACCACGAACAGGTCTCCCAGGCCCCGATCGAAAATGATCTCGGCGGCCAGCCGGGAGTCGGAGCACCCGAACACCACGGCGAAGGGCTGCTGGGACGGCGCAGTCTCAGTGCGGCGGGCGGCGTCCTGGTTCGGGTGCTCGGGGGTACCGGAGACAAAACGCTGATTGCCGGCCAGCAGCAGGTCAAAGGCATTGCCAGGCATCTGGATCTCAGTCATGCCCGCAGCCTACGAGGCGGCACCGGCCCCCGCTATGACTGGCCCCGCAGCAAGGCGCCAAGTCAGGCACCCGACAGCCTCCCCGGCCAGGGCGTAGAGAGGGTCAAAGAGCCCTGCCGAGTCAGGCTCCAGGGTGGGCCGGCTTCTCCCGTGAGTCCCCCACGTCGCGGAGAAGCGCACGCCCTCCCACGGGTGCCCGGGAGCGGCCGCGGTCAGGTGCTCGGCGACCTGCCGGGCGGCGTCCGGGCGCAGCGGTACGGTCCGGCCGACGGCGCGCAGCCGGCCGTTCTGGTCGTGGCGGCCGAGTACGAGGAGCTGCGGGCGGGTCAGGGTGCCGGTGATCGCGCCGACGATCGTCTCCGTGGTGTCCCGCCTTCTGATCTTGGTCCAGCCGCGGTATCCGGTCAGGTAGCGGCTGGTCAGGGGCTTGATCAGGATCCCCTCCACGCCCGAGACGTCTGTCCAGGACTCCAGCCATTCCCGCGCCTTGGCCAGGTCCGTCGTCATCGGGCAGAGCGTCCACGGGGCGGTCAGGGCGCGGCTGGTGAACAGGTTCTCCAGCAGGGCGCGCCGCTCGGCGTACGGGCGCCTCAAAAGCTCCTCGCCGTCGTGCTGCAAGAGGTCGAAGGCGACGAAGTAGGCTGGCCACCGGGCGACGAGGCCGGCGGCGCCGCGGGCACGGGTGGCGGCCCGGCGCTGCAACGCCTCGAACGACAGCCGGCCCTGTTCGGTGTCCCAGACGACGAGTTCGCCATCGAGGACCAGGCCGTGCGGCAGCTGCTCTCCGGCGGCCGCCACCAGGTCCGGCCAGCGGTCCTGGGCCAGCGCCCCGCGACGGGTCTGCACCAGCACCGTGCCACCCGGGCCGGCCGCGGTGAACAGCAGCGCCCGGTGACCGTCCAGCTTCTGTTATGCCCTGTTGGACAGTCCGTGTCTGCGGCCCTCGCGGCTACGCGTCCGTGGCGCCCCGTGCCGCCGCCGGATCGAGGGAGTCGACGTCCTCCATGAAGCTCAGCATTCGGGCGTTGACCAGGTCGGGGTGGTCGATCTGCGGGCCGTGGCCGGTGGCGGCGACGATCTCGGCGCGGGCGCCGGGGATCAGGCGCGGTACGCGTTCCAGCTGCCGCTTGGGATGTACGAGCAGGCTGCGCTTGCCCATGACCAGGTAGAACGGCGTCCGGATGGAGCCCAGTTCTGCGTCCGACAGCGGCAGCGGGGCGGGGCGGCGGATCCGAAAGGCCTTCACGCTGGCCTGAATCATCGCGCGGAGCTCGGGGACGACAATCACCGGCTGCTCGAGCCACTTGGCGAGGCGGGGGCGCCATGCCTTGGGAGCGTAGGTGGCGAAGAGGCTGGCGAAGATCCATACGAAGAAGCGCAGGCCGACCTTCTCCAGGCCGCCTGGGTCAAGGGCGGTGACCGAGGTGAGCCGCCCGGACCGGCGGTGGGCCTGGTTGATGACCAGCCAGCCTCCGTACGAGGAGCCGATCAGGTGGACCTTGTCGAGGCCCAGCGCGTCGAGGGCCTCGTCCATCCACTGAGCCGCGCGCTCGGGCTGCCACATCGGTTCACGCTGGATGCTGCGGCCGGGGTCGCCGGGAGTGTCGAGGGCGTAGACGGGGCGCTCGGCGCTGAGGGCAATGGTGTTGGGGTACCACTGGGCGGAGCAGCCTCCCGAACCGTGTATCAGGACCACGGGTGTGCGTGACTTGGCTGCCGGATCAGTGGGGCCGTACCGGTAGACGTGGGTGGTGCCGAAGCTCGTCTCGACGTCCGTCTCGGAGCGGGCGGGCGCTCCCTTCGCGTAGAGGACGTCGCAGGTGGCGAAGTACCGGTCGCGTAGTTCGTCGCTCACGTAGTGGCCGATGTCGCGGCGCACTCGGGTCGTGTTCTCGGGCACAGGGCACCTCCAGGAAGATCGATTCTTCGTGATACGAACGTACCACATTGTTGATACGGCGGTACCATGAAAATGTTCGGACCGAGCCGGACTGCGAGCCCATGAACACCCACCCACGGCCGGAGACAGCACTGATGCCAAAACGCGTGGACCACGAGGAACGGCGCACCCAGATCGCCGAAGCGCTCATCCAAGTCGCGGGACGGCGAGGGCTGCACGCCGTCGGCATGCGCGACGTGGCCGCCGAGGCCGGCGTATCCCTCCGGCTCGTCCAGTACTACTTCGAGACCAAAGAGAAGCTGCTCTTCTACGGACTCCAGCACCTGACCGACCGCTTCACCGCCCGCGTGGGCGCCCGCCTCGCCGCCGCCGGCACGAACCCGGGCCCCCGCGTGACGATCGAGGCACTGCTGCTGGCATCCCTGCCGACCGACCAGGAGAGCCGGACCTTCCACCTCCTGTACAGCTCCTACTCGATCCTGTCCGTGACCGACGGAGCACTCGCCGCTCAGCCCTTCATCGACAACCCCGACGCGGCCGAGAACGCCCTCACCGGCCTGATCGAAGGAGCCCAGGCGGCAGGCCTGGCCGATCCCGGCGCCGACGCACGCACCGAGGCCATCAGCCTGCTCGCCATGACCGCGACCATGGGCACCAGCGTCCTCGTCGCCCAACGGACACCGGAGTCAGCAATCGCCGTACTCTGCCACCACCTCGACCGCATCTTCACCGCCAGCGGCCACACCACCCCGGACGCCGGACAGCAGACAGACGCCAATACCTGTCCATAACCTCTGCGCATACGCCACCCCGGCCCGCACGGCACCCGGGCCGGGCACCGACTCCGCGGCCTGCGCCAGCATCGGCTCCAGCGGGGGGCGTAGCGTCACACCGGTCTCCGTTTCGGGTGTCCCCGCTTCCAGCCTGCACCATCATGGGCGTCATGGGAGATCATGAAGACCGCAGCCACGGCATGTGGGTGGGTGTGGACGGCGATGGCGAACGAATTGTCGTGCACGTCGGCGGCGAGATGGACATCGACCGGGCCCCGATGCTGTACGACGCCCTGCACGCCGTGATCACCCAGACAGACGGCCCGAACGAGATCGTCCTCGACCTTGCGGAGCTGTCCTTCTGCGACTCTTCCGGCCTCAACGCCCTCATCCAGGCACGGCACACCGCAGACGAACACGGCAAGCGGATCACCCTGCGCGCACCACAGCCGCAGTTCCTGCGCCTGCTGCAAATCACCGGCGCCGACAGCCTCTTCCCCATCACCGGCACCTGATCCCGCGGCCACCGAAAAGCAGACGCACCAGGTCCATCCCCCCTGCGGCACCACGGCACAGCCCGCGACCGGAGGGCGTCACGCTGCGCGATTCCCCCGACCGGATGCCGTGGCGGGCGGACCGGGTACAGCCGTGGCAGGGTGGCAGGGTGGCAGGGCGGTGCGAGGGTGCACGCACGGCGGGGGGCGGCCCCCCAACACCCCCCCCCCCCCCCCCCCCCCCCCCCCCCCCCCGCGCCCCCGCCCCCCCCCCCCCCCCCCCCCCCCCCCCCGCCGGCAGCAAGGAGTTAGTAAAACAAAAAAAAAAAAG
>NZ_JBHYVA010000089.1:15244-18313 GCF_042750055.1 Streptomyces sp. NPDC059456 | reverse complement strand
GGGGGCGACGTCCTTGTTGGTGCCCCGGCTGTAGTAGCAGCTGCAGGAGATTCATAGCCGCGCCTGATCGATGCTCTCGTCGGTGGGCCACTGCGTGTCGTCGGCCGCGGACCCGCCGGTGTGGAGGCGGGCGGCGACGCCGTCCAGGGCCTTCTGCTGGGTCAGGGCGAAGCGCAGGACCTCGACGATGCCGCCGATCAGCTGCTCGCCGGTGACCTGCGGCAGGGCCGCGGTGACCAGACCGGGCAGGTCGGAGGCCTTCTCGGCCTGGGCCGCGGCCGTCAGCAGGGCGGCGGCGGTGTCGCGGTCGGCCGTCCGCAGGGCGGCGGAGCCCTCCGGGTCGCGGGGGCGCAGGGCGTACCAGAAGGGGAGCGGCGGGAGGCTGACGCTGCCGGTGGCGAAGCCCTCGTCGCGGTCGCTGCGCGTCGTGGCGGTGACGGTGCCGTCGGGGTCGGCGATGCTGAGCTCGCGCCAGCGCAGGGTCAGTGCGCGCGGCCGTTCGTCGGCGGGGAAGGCGAGGGCGGCGACGGGCATGTCGGCGCCTTCGGGGGTGCGGACGCTGCGTCCGGCGGCGTCGCAGCCGTGCCAGCCCTGCCCGGGCAGGCGGACGGCGTGCCAGCCGAGGAGGCCGTCCGCGGGCGCGCCGAGCGCCGAGCCCTCGACGGCGGGGGCGGGCCGCAGCCAGGCGGACTGCGCGGAGAGGGTCGCGTCGGAGGGGTGGGCGCGCAGGGCGTCGGCGAGGAAGGCCGGCCGGGAGTACCGGCCGCGCGCGCCGTCGGCCGGGGCGTACTCGCGCCAGCCGCCGTCGTGGTCCTGGTCCCGGTGCTGCCACACCCAGTGCGAGGTGCCGTCGGACAGCAGGGCGTGCTCGGCGGGCAGGGCGGTGTCCCCGGCGTGCAGGACGCCGCCGCCGGTGGCGCGGCCGCCGCCGGCCAGGGGCAGGCTGATGTGGTCGGAGCGCAGCGACCAGTAGCTGCGGTCGGTGTCCAGGGTGAAGACGTGCTGTGGTGCGGTGTGCCAGTAGCCCTGGACGTCGCCGCTGTTCCAGGAGGTCCAGAAGACGAGGAGGGCGCCGTCGACGTAGTGGAACCCGTACCGGTGGGAGCCGCCGGCCGGCACCCGCAGGTCGTGGGTGAGCACGGTGGAGTCGGCGTCGAGGACGCGGACCTCGACCGGGTTGGCGACGATGAGGTACGGCCAGGCCTCGACGAGGGTCAGGTTCCCGCGGCGCAGGGCCTTGCGGTCGGCGAGTTCGGCGAGGGCCTCTTCGAACGCGGGCCAGGTGAACTCCTCGAAGAGGCCTCCGCGCAGGGTGCGGGCGAGGATGTCACCGAGGTCGGTGCCGGCGGCCGCGGCGACCTCGTCGCGGGCGAGTTCGAGCGCCTCGGCGGGCAGCCAGGTCAGCCGCTGGATGGCGTCGGGGAGGGCGGGCAGGCCGGCGGCGGTGGAGCTGCGGGCGACCTCGCGCATCCATGCGGTGAGCATCGGGCGGCCGCCGGGCGAGGCGGCGAGCAGGCGCACGAGTTCCACCGATTCGGCGTTGCCGCCGAGGGCGTACGCGGTGCGCCGGAAGGCGGGGTGGAAGCGCTGGTCGGCCGCGATGGCGAGCAGGTCCCGGCGCTGGTCGCAGCGCGCCCAGTCGGCCAGGTTCAGCTGGTCGTGGCGCCGGCGGGAGGCGGGGTCGGGTTCGGGGTCGGTGACCGGGACGTCCAGGGAGAGCAGCAGGTCCAGCAGGTCGGCGTCCTGGACGCCCACGTTCAGGCCCGATTCGCGGCCGGGTTCGGCGAGTTCGGCGCGCAGTCGGCCGGCCGCGCGGGTGACGAGGTCGAGCAGGGCGGGCAGGGTGGGGCGCGAGCCCCAGCCGCCGTGCCGGGCGGCGTGGAAGCGTTCGAGCCAGCCGGCGGCGCCGTCGGAGCAGCGCTGTCCGGCGGGCAGGCCGGCGTCGACGAGTCCGGCGGTGGCACCGGACTGTTCCAGGATGTCCAGCCAGAGGGCGGAGAGTTCGCCGTCGCCGCCGGGCGGCATCAGGCCGAGCAGGGTGCCCCGTACGTCCGGTACCCGTCGGGCCAGCGCGATCAGCGCGGTGCGGTGGGCCTTCCACCAGCCGAACGCGGCGCGCAGGGTGGCGGGCAGCGGGAGCAGCTCGGCGAGGTAGTCCTGTTCGGCCTCGCCGCCGGTCAGGCCGGCGGCGCGGGCGAGGCGGCGCAGCTCGGTCGCGGCCTGCGCGGAGGGCGGCAGCCCGCCGGCGGTGCGGCGTACGCACAGGCGGCGGAAGCGCTCGTGGGCCTCGGCGGGGCTGACGCGGGTGGACAGTTCCTTGGCGTAGCCGGTGAGGACCTTCACG
The DNA here is from genome assembly GCF_042750055.1 of Streptomyces sp. NPDC059456. Taxonomy (NCBI): domain Bacteria; kingdom Bacillati; phylum Actinomycetota; class Actinomycetes; order Kitasatosporales; family Streptomycetaceae; genus Streptomyces; species Streptomyces sp. NPDC059456. The sequence continues at coordinate 15,969 of NZ_JBHYVA010000089.1, read as the reverse complement.
GGGAGGGCGCCGACCAGGGCGAATTCGAGGAAGACGGCGTCGAGGCGGTCCTCGTCGACGGCGAGGCCGTGCTGGGCCTCGCTGGTGCGGGCGCGGCCGAACAGCTGGGCGGCGTACGTGGTGTTCTCGACGGCGAGGAAGACGCGGGCGGCCTGCTCGTAGAAGACGGGCAGGAAGTGCGGGACGGCGGCGGCGAGCCGGCCGGCCAGTTCGAGGCAGGCGTCGAGCGCGGCCTTGGGCTTGGTCTTGGCCTGGCGGGCGAGACGGTCGAGTTCGGGGACCACGGCGAGGGCGTGGTGCCCGTCCTGCGGATGGTGGACGAGGACCCATTCGGGGAAGCCGAGGGCCTGGCGCTGGCCGAGGCCGACGACGGGCGGTTCGCCCGCGTCGCGTACGAGTCCCAGGAAGCCGGCGGCGAGGTCCTCGGCCGGGCCGAGTTCGGCGGCGGCGAGCCGGACGACGACGCGGTCGTCGGCGAGGGCGGGGTGACGGTAGGTGCGTGCGGTCAGGTCGACGGCCGACGGGCCGGCGCCCTCGGGGGCGGGGGGGCGCACCGGCCCCGCCGTTTGGTAGCGTTTGGGGGGGTGGGCGGGCGCGGGCCGCGGGGCGGGGGGGGTGGGGGGTTGTGTGCGTGCGGGGCTTTGCTCCCGCCCGCGCCGCGGGGCCCCCCCAGGACCGCGATCTCGGCCGGGGTGCGCCGCCCGTCGGAGTGCACGGAGTGGACG
>NZ_JBHYVA010000089.1:0-15234 GCF_042750055.1 Streptomyces sp. NPDC059456 | reverse complement strand
GGGGGGCGGGGCCCGCCGGCGCGGCCCGCGGGCGCGGCCCCCGGGGGGGGCGGGCCCCCCCCCCCCCCGGCCTTGAGCAGCAGTTCGGCCTCGTGCGCGGCCTCGGCCGCCGTCGCGGTGGTGGTGGTCGTGGTGGTGGTGCTCATCGTGCGTCCCCGCCCTCTTCGATCTTGCGCCCGGCGTAGAGCGCCGCGGCCATGCGCATTCCCTCGGACCAGGCGACGGGCCCGACCTCCGTCAGGCGCACCGCCCGGCCGTCCTCGTCGTGCCACGTCAGGGCGCCGGTGGTGGTCTCGTCCTCGTAGTAGGGCTCGCCGATCCAGACGGCCGCCTCCGTGCTCCCGCCGGTGTCGCGGACCTTGCAGGTCGCGTAGCCGCCGGAGACGCGGTAGCCGAGGCCCGTCGCCCGGGCGGCCAGGCCGAAGCGGCTCGCGAACACGCCGCCCGCGTAGTCCCGTACCTCGGTGGCGGTGGCCGCCGGTGCCGCGGGCTTCTCCCAGGTGGGCCGGTGGATCTGCTCGACGCGCTGGACGATGCCCAGTTCGGCCGCGAAGTCCCGTACGTCGTCCAGGTCGGGCAGCAGCACCGGGTGCGGCAGGGTCACCGCGCGCGGGGAGAGCCGTACGGTCTCGCCGTCGAGGTTGACCACCTTCAGCTCACCGGACGCGGTGGCGTCCCGCAGGAAGCCCACCTCGTCCGGGTCCTCGCCGACGACGGCGACGTCGCGCAGCGCGCTCTGCCAGGCCTCGTCCGGCCAGACCCGGGCGATCAGCGCCGTCGGCACGGGCAGCGAGGACACCATCCAGGAGTCCACCTGGGCGATGCAGGCGGCCTCGTGCCGCTCCAGCCATTCGGCGAGCCGGCGCAGCCGGTCCACCTCGGGATGGTCGCGCAGCGCCTTGGGCAGCGTCTTCAACTGCCGTCCCGCCGTGCGGCCGGTGGCGGACCGCGCCGCCACCTTCCCCTCCACCAGGGCGATCTCGTACCCCTCGCCCGCCGCCAGCCATGCCATCAGTACGTGCCCCTCCGCCTGCCCGAATCCGGTTGCGCGCAGCGTCGACCAGGGGGTGAAGACCCCCTGAGCTGCGGTATGCGGGGAGACTAGCGAGAGCCACTGACAACGCCCCACGAGGGGCCCCGGCTCGACACGCGGGCGGGCACGGCCGGTTGCGCGCCGGTTGCGCCCCGCTGTGGCGGCAGGTCGCCGTCCGGTTGATTGTCCGGTTCTGGGTAGTCTCTTGCGCGACAGTGTGCGCAAGCCGGCTCGGGGTGGGTTCATGGGACGTCAGACAGGTGTGCGCGGTGCGGTCCTGGCGGCGTCGGTGCTGCTGGCCGTGGCCGGGTGCTCGGGGACGGGCACGGCGGGCAGGGACGCGAAGCCGTCGGCGCCGTCGGTCCCGGCCGGTGCATCGCCCTCCGCCGCCGGGGGCGGTGACGCCAAGCCGGCCTCCGGGGACGTGTTGCCCGGCCTGGTGACGGTCCGGGTGGCCCGCACGCAGCTGGCCGCGCTGAAGGTCGCGCAGCCCGGCACGATGGCCGGTTACAGCCGGGCCAAGTTCACGCACTGGGCCGAGCAGGGCAACAAGTGCGACACCCGCGAGGTCGTCCTCAAGCGCGACGGCAGGGACGTCAAGCAGGACGCGGAGTGCAAGGCGGTCTCCGGCACCTGGACGAGCCTGTACGACGGGACGGTGGTCACCGACGCCTCGAAGATGGACATCGACCACATCGTGCCGCTCGCCGAGGGCTGGCGGTCGGGCGCGGCCGGCTGGGACGCCGCGCGGCGCAAGGCCTTCGCCAACGATCTGACGCACCCCCAGCTGCTGTCGGTGACCGCCGCCGCGAACCGGTCCAAGGGCGACCAGAGCCCCGACCTGTGGCAGCCGCCGGACAAGGCGAGCTGGTGCCAGTACGGGCGGGCCTGGACCACCGTGAAGTCCGCCTACGGCCTGACCGTCACCGAACCGGAGAAGAAGATGCTCTCGACGATGCTGGACACCTGCGCGGCATGACCGGACGCACGCAGCAGTGGCAGGACGACGTGCTCGCCGGGCCCGGCGGGGCGATGACCGATGAAGTCGGTGTCGTCACGGGCCCGCTGACCGTCCGGACGACGGCGGTCGCCGGCGGCCTGGCCCGGATCGAGGTCCAGTACGAGGACGCCGAGGAGTGGTACGTGCTGACCGGCAGCCCGGTCCCGCACCACGGCGAACCGGCGGCGGTGCACGCCGCCGCGCTCGCCGCCGTCCGCGCGGGGCGCGCCGCGCAGGCCCCGGGGACGGCCCCCGGCTGAGGCGGGGTCCGGCCCGGGGGGCGGGGTCCCCGGCGGCCGGGGCCGCGGTCAGGCCTCGTACTCCGTCAGGTCGATGCTGTGCACCTGGAGCAGGTGGCCGTGCTCCGGGTCCGTCGCGTCGAGGTCCGCCACCATGCCGAGCTTGCGGATCACGTTCTCGGACTCCTCGTGTCCCGACCGGTTGACCGCGATCACCCGGTCGAGGCCGCGGTCCTGGAGGGCGAACTCCAGGGTGGCCTGCGCGGCCTCGGAGGCGTAGCCCTGGCCCCAGTACTGCCGGCCGAGCCGCCAGCTGATCGCGACGAAGTCCCGCACCTCCTGCGGGGACTGCGCCACGCTGAGCCCGACCGCCCCGATCAGCTCGCCCGACGCCAGCAGCTCGACGGCGAAGACGCCGAAGCCCTCGTCGTCCCACTCCTCCTCCCAGCGCTCGATCTCCTCGGCGGTCCCGTCGAGGTCGAGGGTCGAGCCGTCGCCGATCCAGCGCATCACGTCCGGGTCGGCGTTGATCTCCGACAGGGGGACGAGGTCGTCATCGGTCCAGCGGCGGAGGAGGAGGCGGGGGGTACGGATCTCGGTCATGCCCCCATCCTGCCGAACCCCGCCGACCAGCGGTAATCGGGTCGGGTGGCGGTGCCCCTGCGGAAGGGGACGCCGGGCACCGGGCACCCGGCGTCGGACGTCGGACGTCGGACGTCGGACGTCGGACGTCGGACGTCAGGACACGGTGATCGCGTCCAGCTTCGCCCGCAGGTACGCGTGGGAGTCCACCGGCTCGTGCACGACCCGGCCCACCGGCGCCGGCAGCGACTCCACGCGGGTGTGCGCGTCGCATTCGTAGAAGTAGACGAGCGAGACGAGTTCCTCGGCCGGGGCGTCGACGGGCGGCGGCAGCACGCGGTGCCGGCCCGCGCGCCACCGGTCCCCCGTCCAGCGGGCCATCAGGTCGCCGATGTTCACGGTGAGCGCGGCCGGGTCGTACGGGGCGTCCTGCCAGCCGTCGGCGTCGGTGTGGATCTGGAGGCCTCCGGAGCCCTGCTGGCGGTCGAGGATCGTGACCGTGCCGAAGTCCGTGTGCGCCCCGATGCGGAACTGGCCGGGCAGGGGCTCGCCGAGCACCTCGGTGCCCGGGTACCAGTTGAGGTTGAACCCCCAGGTGGGGTGGCCGGTGTGGCGGGTGAAGTGGTCCTCGGCCAGGCCGAGCGCGGTGGCGAGGAGCTCCAGCAGCTCGTCGGCCAGCGCCCGCATCCGGGCGAGGTACTCGACGACCGGCGGCCGCAGTGCGGGCACCTCGGCCGGCCAGGTGTTCGGGAGGAACCATTCGGCGTCCACGGCCGGGTCGCCGGTGGGCTCGTCCGCCGCGAAGGACCAGGACTCCTTCAGGTCGGGCGGCGAGGCGGCCCCCTCCGCGTAGCTGTTGGCCTCGGCGCCGGGGCCGAGCCAGCCGCGGCTGCCGACCTCCACCGCGTACGGCTGCTTCGCCCCGGCCGGCAGCCGGAAGAACTCCTTGGCGGCCTCCCGGATCCGGGCGGGCAGCCGGGGGTCCACGCCGTGCCCGGTGATCAGCAGGAACCCGGCGGCCCGGAGGGCCTCGTCGACGCGGGCGGCGGTCCGCTCGCGCGCTCCCGGCTCGCCCGAGCGCCACGGCCCGAGGTCGATCACGGGCACCCGGGAACGGCTGGAAGCGGGGTCGGGGGAACCGGGGGGACCGGCGGAGGCCGGGGAGCCGGTGGAGGCCGGGGAGCCGGCGGAGGCCGGGGGTTCGGTGGAACGCGCCATCGGGGCCTGCTTTCCGAGCCGGTGTCGGACGTCCGCTTCCGAGGCTATCGCCCCGCACCCCGCCGGGCCCGGTGGACGCTCCGGCTCCGCGTCACCGGCGTCGGGTGCGGCCCGCGGGGCCGGCGAGCCGGGCCTGCGGAGCCGTCAGACCCGCTGAGCCGTGAGACCCGCAGGGCCGTCAGACCCGCGGGGACTGCAGGGTGTAGCGGATCCGGCCCTCTTCGGTCGAGCCCGTCCGCTCGAAGCCCGCCCGGCCGACCACACCGTGGGAGGGCGCGTTGTCCTCGTCGACCGTCGCGTGCAGCGCGGTCACGCCGGGCTGCCCGAAGGCCCACGCGGTCAGACCGTTCAGCGCGTCGGTGGCATAGCCGTTGCCCCGGGCCGACGGTACGAGGTCGTAGCCGATCTCCGCGTGTCCCTCGGCGTCGGGGGCGCCGTGGAATCCCATGCCGCCGATCGCGCGCCCGTCCTGCGTGCGGACGATGGCGTACGCGCCCCACCCCGGGCGGTGCGTACCCTCGTCCCGCGCCTTGGCCACCATCCCGGAGGCGCCCCGGGTGCCCTCGCCGGGGCCGTCCTGGGCCCAGGCGAAGCCGCCGGTGCCGCCCGCGTGGAGGTCGGCGGCCACGTTCGGGGAGATCTCGCACAGCACGACGCGGCCGGCCGCGACGGGTTCGCTGTACCAGCGCCAGACCCGGCGCCGGGGCAGCCCCGGGAGCTCGGCGCGGCCGGTCGCCCACAGCAGGGCCGGCCAGGGAGCCGCCGTGCGGGGGACGTGCGGGAAGAGCCGGTCGAGTACCTGCTGGCAGAGGTCCGCGTCGGGCTCCCAGCCGTGGACGCCGAGGCCGTTCAGGATGTCGTGGGTGTGCAGCAGCGTCTCGACGACGCCCATCGCGGCGAATCCGTCCGGGCCTGCCATCCCGCACGGGTGCCAGGCCCGGGCCTCGGGAGGGGTCACGGCCACGACGGCGGAGAGCAGGCCCCCGGTCGCCTCGATGACGTCGATCAGGCCGGAGGGCGTGGTGCCGGGGTCCTCGGTGATGTCGAACGGTACGTAGCCGCCGGTAGCGCGCCCGGTGAGCTGGGCGGCGTAGGCGGTGAAGTCGCCCGCCACGTGGACGGCGGTGTCGTAACAGCTCCACTCCAGGTCGGCGGCCGGGACGGACCAGTCGAGGTGCGCCACGTCGCGCAGTGCCCGTGCGGTGAGGGAAACGGATCGGTCTACGGCCTCGGAGCCCATGATCGTCATGCGCGGAACCCTAGGTCGGCCGCCGCCGCCCGGGCCACCGGATTTCGGCCGGGGTCACGGGGCGGCGTCCGGGAGCGGGCCGCCGCAGTGTGCGCAGGACCGGGCGGACGGTCCGTCGGCGAGGCGTCCGCAGTCGGGGCAGACCAGGTGGAGCAGGCAGGCCGGCTCCCCGCCCCCGGGTGCGGGCGCGGCCTCCGGGCCGTGGTCCGCGGGCAACGCGGTGCGGTCGGTGCCGTCGGGGTCGTGGGGGTCCTGGGTGTCGTCGGTGTGCTGGGGGTGGTGCGCGTGCTGCGTCATGACCGTCCTTCCGCTGCCTCCATCCCTCCCCCGGGACGGGCGCGGCACACCTGGCGGATAAGCTCGTGGCCGGTCTGCGCCGGCCGTACCCGGGACAGGCGCGAGGCCGGGGCGGCGGTTGATCACCCCGCTCCGTGTCGCCCCGACCGGACCCGCCCTGCCGTCCTGCCCCGGAATTCGCACATGAGCACCGCTTTGCAGCCCCCGTCCGCCCCCGCGCCGTCCGATCCCGCACGGTCCGCCCCTGCGCCGTCCGACGCCGCGGCCCCCGCCTCCGGGTCGCTCCGGTCCCGGTTCGCCGCCGGGCGGGCTCCCGCGCGGCCCAGTCCCGCGGCCGCCTTCCACAGCATCAGCGCCGTGACCTCGGTCCTGCTGGGGCTCGTCGGGATCGGCGCGGTGATCCACGAGCCGGTGCTCATACCGCCGCTGGCCGCCAGCGCCGCTCTCGTCCACAGCGCCCCCACCCTGCCGCTGGCGCAGCCGCGCAGTGTGGTCGTGGGCCACCTGCTGGGCGCGGCGGTCGGCTACGGCGTCCTCGCCGCCGCCGGCAGCAGCGCCTGGGCGGCGGCGGTCGCCGCCGGGGTCACGCTCGCCCTGCTGATGGGCGCACGCACCCCGCACTCCGCCGCGTGCGCCACCGCCGTGGTGGTCGTGCTCCAGGGCCCGGCTCCGGGCCGGTTCGTTCCCCTGCTGTTCGGCGCGACGGTGCTGCTCGTCCTGACCGGGTACGCCGCGTCGCGCGTGCGGCGCAAGGCCCCGAGGTATCCCGCCTACTGGTGGTGAGCACTGCGGTCCTCACCGCGCGTCCGGCCGATGAATCCACGCCACTGCGGGAGTCTGGACACCGAGGGGCCGGCCCGGCCGGCCGGTCCCGCATCGGGAGAGGCATCGGGAGAGGTGGAGTGATGACCGGCCTGCGCGACATCCTGGAACGGCACGTGAGCAGTGGACCGCTGCCCGGGGCGGTGGGCCTGGTGGCCCGCGGCGACCGGGTGGAGGTCGAGGCCGTCGGCTCGGCCGACGCCGAGGGCACGGCCCCGATGGTCCGGGATTCGATCTTCCGGCTCGCCTCGCTCACCAAGCCGGTCACGGCCGCCGCGGTCATGATGCTCGTCGAGGAGGGCCGGCTGGCCCTGACCGACGCCGTCGCGCCGTGGCTGCCGGAGATCGCCTCGCCCCTCGTCGTCCGTACGCCCGCGAGCCCGGTCGACGACGTGGTGCCGGCGGAACGCCTGATCACCGTGTCCGACCTGCTCACGTTCCGCGCCGGGTGGGGGTTCCCGTCCGACTTCTCGCTGCCCGCGGTCGGCCTGCTGTTCAGCGAACTGGGGCAGGGGCCGCCGCAGCCGCAGCGCACGGCGGCGCCGGACGCGTGGATGAAGGCGCTGTCGCGCATTCCGCTGCTGTACGAGCCGGGAGAGGCCTGGCTGTACAACACCTGCTCCGACGTCCTGGGCGTACTGATCGCCCGGGTCACGGGGCAGTCGCTGCCCGAGTTCCTGGCCGAGCGGATCTTCGAGCCGCTCGGCATGGCGGACACCGGGTTCGCCGTCCCGGCGGCGGACCTGGGCCGGTTCACGAGCCTGTACCGCGCCGGCGACGGCGGCCCCGAACTGATCGACGTGCCCCACGGGCAGTGGAGCAGCGTCCCGGCCTTCCCCTCCGGCGCCGGCGGTCTGGTCGGGACCGCCGACGACTGGTACGCGTTCGCGCGGATGCTGCTCGCGGAGGGCGCGCTGGACGGGGAGCGGGGCCGGCTCCTGTCGGCCGGGTCGGTGCGGATGATGACCACCGACTGGCTCACCCCGGACCAGCGGGCCGGCGCCGCATTGTTCCTGGAGGGCCAGGGCTGGGGGTTCGGCGGATCGGTGGACGTCACGTCCCGCGATCCGTGGAACGTGCCCGGGCGGTACGGCTGGGTCGGCGGCACCGGGACCGCCGCCCACGTCACCCCCGCCACCGGCTCCGCCTCCGTCCTGCTCACCCAGCTGGAGATGTCCGGTCCGACCCCGCCGGCCCTGATGCGCGAGTTCTGGTCGTACGCGGCCGGCGCCTGAACGCCGCGTGCCGCCGGTCGCGGGACACCCCCCTAGAGGCGGACGCTCCAGTCGACGGTGTTCTTCAGGCTGCGGGCGATCTTCGGGTCGCGGACCGAGGGCGTACGGTCCTCGGCCGTGACCGACAGCTTGTGCGTGCGCAGGTCGAAGAGCCACAGCTCGGCGACGGCGACCTCGGTCCGGCCGGCGAAGCGCTTCAGCTCCCTGCCGTCCAGGTACCAGCGGACGTCCGGCTGCCGCCCGTCCGCGCCGGCCAGCCGGGGTACGGAGACCTTCGCCGTGTTGCGCAGCCGCAGGGTGCGGCCGGTCGGGGTGAGCGGTGTGGCGATCTTCGCGTGCTGGTAGAAGCCGGCGATCATCGCCTCGGCGCCGGGCAGGTTGAACGGCTTGCCGAGCACCCGCATGATCGAGGCGTCGGTGGGCCGGTTCAGGCCGGTGACGTAGTAGCCGCCGCCCTCGTACGCGCCGACCGTGCCGCCGTCGGGTGACGTTGCGCCGAGCCAGCGGTACCACTTGGCGTGCTCGGCGGCCATCCGGTCGGCGGGCAGCGTGGTGGTGTTGGAGTCGGCGGGCTCGGGGCCCTCGTACTTCTCGTAGCCCGGGGTGTCGGGGTAGAAGTACTCGTCGGCGAGCTTGCCCAGGGAGTGGCCGGTCTCGTGGATGGCGACCTGGCCGGACTTCGCGTTGCCCGCCGAGGCGGTCGATATCCCCTCGTAGCCGAGGGTGGCGCTGGGTTCGTTGTAGCCGGCGCCGCCGTACTTGGTGCTGTTGGCGAGGACGAGGACCAGGTCGGCCGCGGGCGCCTTGGCGACGTACGCGTCCACCTTCGGCTGGTCGATGCAGAGCAGACGTTCGATGTCCTCGCACCAGAAGTAGGAGCCGAGGGCGGTGTCGCGGACGGTGGCCGGCGTGGGGTCGCCGGAGACGCCGGAGTCGTGGGATACGGCGTCGACCGTCCACACGTTGAAGAGGTTGCGGTACGTGGAGTACGGCTCGACGGCGGTGATCTCGGCCCATTTGGCCCGGGCGTCCGCATGGAACCGGTCCTGCTCGGCGGCGGTGTAGCCGTCGCCGACGACCACGATGTCGAGGCGGTCGGCGGTCGGGCCGTTGTCCACGAGCTTGGCGACCTCGCCGTCGGCCGCCCGTTCGGCTTCGGACAACTGCGGGGCCTGCTTCGCCCGCCCGGCGGCGGGGACGCGGGTGTGGCCGGATCCGGCGGCGGTTCCGTCCTCCGGCCCGGGGATCTCCACCTCGGTGCCGGCCTTGGCGGGCGCCGCCGCGGGTATCGGCGGTGGCGCCGCGGCCGCCGGGTCGAGGGGGCTCACGGCCAGCAGCAGGGCCGTCGTACAGACCGCGGCGAAGGCGGCGCGCAGCGTCGGGCGGAGGGACGCGTCCATCAGGTTTCTCCCCGTTAAACGGCGGTGTAAGTACGCTGAATCGGTTGCTTAAACTAGGGGGCGCACGGGACGTGTGCAATGGCCTGCCGCCCCTGCACCATGGGGAGTTGGAGCAACCAGGGGGTCTACATGGACGAACCGGCCGAGATCGGCCGCAGGGTTGCGCGCATGCGCGCCGAACGCGGGCTGACACAGCGGGCGTTGGCGGAGCCCGCGTACACGTCCGCCTACATCTCGACGCTGGAGGCGGGCAAGGTCCGGCCCTCGGAGACGGCGCTGCGCTTCCTCGCCGGGCGGCTCGGCACCTCGTACGAGGAGCTCGCCACGGGGCGTCCCGCCCATCTGGCGACCGAGCTGCGGCTGGCCCTCACGGACGCCCACCAGACGCTGGCCACCGGCGCCGCCGCCGAGGCCGCCGGCCGCTACCGGCAGCTGCTGGCGGAAGCGGAAGGCCTCGGCCTCGACGCGGAGCGGGCGGAGGCACTGCTGGGCCTGGGTGACTGCGCCCTGGAGGCGGGGGAACTACGGGACGCCATCGGCCACTTCGAGGCGGCCGAGCGGCTGCTGGCCGGGGAGCCGCTGCCCCGCCGGGCCCGGCCGATCCGCGGACGGGCCGTCGCCCACCTGCTCGCCGGGGAGCTGCGTTACGCCTGCTACCTGCTCGAATCGACCATCGACGAGCTGAACGCGAGCGGGCTGGCCGATCCCGAGGCGCTGGTGCTGCTGTACGCCGCGGTGATCGGCCCGTACATCGACATGGGCGCCCACGCCCGGGCCGCGCACGCCGCCGAACTGGCCCTGGAGCTGGCCCCGCAGGTCGCCGATCCGGCGCTCGTGGCGGGGATGCACCGGCAGGTCGCGCGCACCTTCCTCACCGCGGGCCGGCCGGCCGACGCGGACGCCTCCCTCGCCAAGGCGCAGGCGATCTACCGGCAGCTGCGGCTGCGGACCGATCTGGCGCACTGCCACTGGATGCGCGGCTACGTACAGGCGCAGAACGGTGATCTCGGGTCGGCCGAGGCGGAGTTGCGCACGGCCCGGGACATGCTCTCCGCCCGGCGGGCCGCCCTGTACACGGCTCAGGTCGAGGTGGAACTCGCCGACGTGCTGCGCCGGCTGGGCCGCTGCGCGGAGGCCGCCGAGCTGCTGTCCGGGCTGCTGGAGCTGGGCGACAGCCACGGCGCCGTGCATGCGGGCGGCGCGCACCGGCTGCTCGGTCTGATGGCGGAGGAGCGTGGGGAGACCGAGTCCGCCGAGGAGCACTACGTGCAGGCGCTGACCCTGCTGGAACGCAGTGGGGCCAGCGGCGATCTGGCGGACCTGTGCCGGCTGCTGGGTGATCTGCTGCGCCGCACGGGCCGGGTGGAGGCCGCACTGGACGCCTACCGCACGGGGCTGGGCCACCGCGCGGCGCCCGGGACCACCACGCTGGGCCCGGCGCCCGCGTCACCGCTGGGGCGGTGACGCTGGCGGGGCGCGCGGGCGGGTCACGCGGGCGGGTCACATCGCGGCACGGCGAGCCCTCGTTCGTCTCGCATTCGCCTCACATTCGCCCCAAATGATGCACGTACGTCTCATTCGGGGCGCAGGAGGCTCATTCCCGCCGGGAACGCACCGGAACCGGGTCCCGTCAGCCCTCGCCGGTCCGGGCGCGTGCGCCCGACCGGGTCCGCGCCGCGGTCTGGGCGCGCTGCGGGTGCCGGCGTACGTACTCGTGCTCCAGCTCGTTCATCCGCTGCGTGTGGGTGACCAGCGCCTCGTCCGACCCGTACAGCAGGGTCTCGTGGCGGGTCCGGTGGATGGCCTCCAGCTCTTTGAGCAGCCTGCCCTCCTCCAGCCTGCCCGCCGCCGGACCGCCGTCGTGCTCCGCCATGGCCCGTACACCTCCTCCCCTCCATTCTCCCCTCCGGCGTCCCATTCGGCGCTGCGACTACCCTTGCGCCATGACGCTGCGCACGGCCGTCGACGTGAGTGTCGACGCGATGATCGAAGACCTTCGGACCCTCGTCGAAATCGAGTCGCCCTCGCGCGACCACGACGCGCTGGGCGCATCCGCCAAAACCGTCGCCGCCGTCATCGAGAGCCGCCTCGGCGGGCACGCCGCCCTCGTCGAGAGCGAGGCCGGGCCCCACGTGCACTGGTCGGGCGGCGGCGAACCCCGGGTGCTGATCCTCGGTCACCACGACACGGTCTTCCCGCTGGGCACCCTCGAACGCCGGCCGTTCGAGGTCGCGGACGGGCACGCGACCGGCCCCGGGGTCTTCGACATGCTCGGCGGCCTGGTGCAGGCCGTCCACGGACTGGCGGCGCTCGACGACCTGTCGGGCGTCGAGATCCTCGTGACCGCCGACGAGGAGGTGGGATCCCACTCCTCCCGGGCCCTCATCGAGGAGCGCGCCCTCGCCTGCGGCGCCGTGCTGGTCTTTGAGGGCGCCGCCGACGGCGGGGCCCTCAAGACCGGCCGCAAGGGCTGCGGTTCGTTCCAGGTGTCCATCACGGGCCGGGCCTCGCACGCCGGCCTCGAACCCGAAGCAGGGGTCAACGCCCTGATCGAGGCCGCCCACCAGGTGCTGGACATCGCCGCGCTCGGCCGGCCCGAGGCCGGCACGACCGTGACCCCGACCGTCGCGTCCGCGGGCACCCTGGACAACGTCGTTCCCGCCGAGGCCGTGCTCCACGTCGACGTCCGCGTCGAAACGGCCGACGAGAAGGACCGCGTCGAAGCCGCGTTCGCGACGCTCGCCCCGCACCTGCCCGGGGCGCAGATCTCGGTCCACGGGTCCATCGGCCGTCCTCCGATGCCGCAATCGGCGTCGGCCGGCCTCTTCGCGGTGGCCCGGCAGCTGCTGCCCGGCCTCGAAGGCCGCTCGGTCGGCGGTGGCAGCGACGGCAACTTCACGGCCGCGCTGGGGGTGGCGACCCTCGACGGCCTGGGCGCCGTCGGCGGCGGCGCGCACGCCGACCACGAGTACGTGGTGATCGACGCCATGGCCGAGCGGGCGAACCTCGTGGCCGGGCTCGTACGGGCCCTTCGGCACGCGCCGGCGGACGGGAACCGACGACACCTGCCGAAGGACGGGTACGGGAAGAGGCCGACCAGGGAGTAGACAGTGTCTATTCGATCCTGGTAGACACGGCCCATGGAACAGGACGGCCCTCTGCGGGAACGGCTGATCGACGTGGGCGTCGAACTCGTGCTGACCGAGGGGACCGCCGCCCTCGGCCTGCGCGAGATCGCCCGGCGCGCCGGGGTCTCGCACGGCGCGCCCCGCCGCCACTTCCCCACCCACCACGCGCTGCTCTCGGCGATCGCCCGGCGCGGATTCGCCGACCTCGGCGGCCGGTTCGCGGCCGCGACCGCGACCGCCCCCTCGCCGCGCGGACAAGTCCGGGCGCTCGGCTGCGCGTACGTGGGCTACGCGCTCGAACACCGGGGCATGTTCGAGCTGATGTTCCGGCACGACCTGCTCGACAGCGGGGATCGTGCCGGCACCGGGCCGGGCGCCGGCGGACCGGAGACCGGACAACGCCCGCCGCAGCTGCGCGAGTCCACGATCCCGCTCTTCCGCATGCTCGTCGGGCTCGTCACCCGCTGCGGGGCCACCGGCGACGCCGAGGTCATCGCCGCCGCGCTGTGGGCCAATCTGCACGGCGTGGCCCAGCTGTGGGCCTGGGGCAGCCTGCCCCTGGTCCTGGGAGCCGGTCACGCGGCCGGCGTCGAACGCCTCGTCGACGCCGCCCTCGACGCCCACCTCGGGCCGGACCGCGGATGAGCGGCCCCCGGCCGCGGATCGCGCTGCTCGTCAGCGTCGGCGGCGCGATGCTCGTGGCCCTCGACGGCACCGTCCTCAGCGTGGCGCAGCCCCGCCTGAGCCGCGACCTCGGGGCGGGCGTGGCCCAGGTCCAGTGGACCAGTACCGCCTATCTCCTCGCCGTCGCCGCGTTCCTCGTCGTCGCCGGGCGCCTCGGCGACCGGTACGGGCACGCCCGGCTGTTCGTCACCGGCGTGCTCGGCTTCGCTGCGGCTTCCGCCGGGATCGCGCTCGCGCCCGGCCTCGGCTGGGTCATCGGCCTGCGCGCCGCCCAGGGCGTGTTCGGGGCGCTGCTCCAGCCGGCGACCCTCGCACTGCTGCGGCTCGCCTACCCGGCCGACCGGCTGGCCGCCCCGGTGGCCGTGCGGACCGGTGCCATCGCGGTGGCCGCCGCGGCCGGCCCGCTGCTGGGCGGTGTGCTCGTCGCGCGGTCGGGCTGGCGTTCGGTGTTCTGGCTGAACGTGCCGGTCGCCCTCGTGATCGGCGTGCTCGCCCTCGCCGTACGGGTGCCCGCGCCGCCGCGGACCGGGTCGCAGCGGGCGCCCGCGCCGGTCGGTGCGGTGCTGCTGGTCGCGGCCCTCGCCGTCCTCGTGCACGCGCTGGCCGGCGTACCCGTGCACGGCTGGACCGCGCCGCCCACGCTGCTGGGGCTCGGCGGGGCCGCCGCCCTCGCGGTGGTGCTCGTACGGTGTGAACGGCGGGCCGCGCAGCCCCTCGTACCGGCCGCGGTGGCACGGTCCCGGCCGGTCACCGCCTCGATCGCGCTGCTGGCGGCCGTCTCCGCCGGCCTGTTCGGGGCACTGTTCACGGCGACGTTCCTGCTCCAGGACGTCCGGGGCCTGAACCCGCTCGCCACCGGCCTGCAGGTGCTCCCACTGACCGGGTGCATGGTCGCGGGCGCTCCGGCCGCCGGGGCGGCGCTGCGCCGGTACGGGCCGCGCCGGACCGCGCTCACCGGTACGGGCCTGGTCGTGCTCGGCATCGGCGCCCTGGCCGCCTGGTGGTCCGGGCCGGGGGTCACGGCGGCGTTCGCGCTGCTCGGCGCCGGGTTCGCCGCGGTCATGGTGACGGCGACCGCCTCCGTGGTCGGGGACGCCCCGGCCGGGTACGCCGGGGTCGTCGGCGGGCTCAAGCAGACGGCGATGAACGTCGGCCCGACGCTCGGCATCGCCGTCGCCGCGGGCGGCGCCGCGGGTGCGGGGGCCTCGCCGGCGGCCCTGTTCGCGCTGGCCGGACTGGCCACCGCGGGCCTGGTGCCGGCGTCACTGCTGCCGGGCGGCGCGCGCCCGGCAGCTGCGGGCGACGTCGTCGGCGAAGACCCGGGCCAGCGGGGACAGGGCCGACCAGCGGCGGACGGCCCAGCCGACGGCGAGCGGCGGCAGGTCCGAGACCGGGACGAGGCGCAGCGGGCCGTCTGAGCCGGGGACCCGCCAGCCGGGCAGGGCGGGCACCACGGCGTGACCGACCCCGAGTTCGGCCAGCAGCAGGGCGGTGTCCCAGTCGGCCACGCTGGTGTCGGACCGTATCCGGATGCCGGATTCCGCGAAGGCGGCGTCGAGGTGGGCGCGGGACGCGGAGTTCTCCGGGAGCCGGATGTGGCGGATGCCCGCGAGGTCGCCCGGTTCGATGCGGGCCCGGGCGGCGAGGGGGTCGTCGGCGCAGACCGCGAGGACCCAGGGCAGCTCCATCACCGGACGCTGCTCGATGCCGCGCACCGGGCGGCCGATGGTGATCCAGGCGAGGTCCAGGTCGTCGGCGGCGAGGGCGTCGAAGCAGCTGCGGCTGGAGTTCTCGGTCTGGAACTCCAGGCTGACCTGCGGGTGGCGGCGCCGGAAGGCCACGACGGCCTGGGACATGAAGTGCCGCACGGTCGTCGCGCCCGTGGTGATGCGCACCGATCCGGTGTCCCCGCGCACGAGGTCGTCGAGGCGGCGCAGGGCGCCGTCGAGTCCGGCGATCCCGTCGGCGGCGGCCGCCTGGAGGATGCGGCCCGCCCCGGTGGGGACGACCCCGCGCGCGTGCCGCTCCAGCAGGTCGGTGCCGGTCTGCTTTTCGAGGCGGCGGACGTGCTGGCTGACGGCCGACTGGGTGCAGCCGAGGTCGCGTGCCACGGCGCTGAGGCTGCCGGCCCGGCAGACGGCCACGAACACGCGGAGGTCGTCGAGAGTCATGAGATCCAAGCTACCGCTTGGGTCTTGATAGGGAATCAGAGGATTGACTTGGGTTTATGAGTGGATCAAGCTCGATGCGGGGCCCCAGGGCGGCAACCCCGCCCCCCGCCCGCGCCCCCCCCCCCCCCCGCCCGCGGCGGGGGGGGGGCGGGGGGGGGAGAGACACAACAACGCCC
>NZ_JBHYVA010000088.1:0-18456 GCF_042750055.1 Streptomyces sp. NPDC059456 | reverse complement strand
CTCCCGGGCGAGTGCGGACAGTTCCGCCAGGGTCCAGTACCAGCGCAGCAGTTCCGCCCCGGTCAGCGCCGGCGTCAGGGCGGGCCGGCTTTCCTTTTGATTCGAACTCACGTTCACATTCTAAGGAGCTGCCGCCGGAAAGCCGGCCGCCGCCCTCCGCCACGCCGGGCGGCGGGACCGGTCCGCGTACGGCGCACCGGTCCGGGTTACATGGGCAGGACCGTGAATCCCGGACCGACCGCAGGAGTCCAGATGACCGCCGCAGCCGACCGCACCACCCTGACCCTCGACGACGGCACCGCCCTGGTCCTCATCGACCTCCAGCAGGGCATCCTGGCGCTGCCGACCACCCGGCCGGCCGAGGAGATCCTCGCGAACGCCGTCGCGCTCGCCGGGGCGTTCCGCGCGCACAGGCTGCCCGTGGTGCTGGTCCGGGTCGCCTGGTCGCCCGACGGCGGAGACCTGCCCACCACCGACGTCGACCGCCCCGGCCCGGCCACCGCGCCGCCCGCCGCGTTCTCGGAGATCCCCGCCGAGCTCGCCGCCCTCGGCGACGTCGTCGTGACCAAGCGCCACTGGGGCGCCTTCACCGGGACCGAGCTCGACCTCCAGCTGCGCCGTCGCGGTGTCCACCGGATCGTCCTGGCCGGCATCTCCACGAGCGTGGGCGTCGAGTCCACCGCCCGTACGGCCTGGGAGCACAGCTATGCGCTGGTCTTCGCCGAGGACGCCACCGCCGACACGGATCCCGCCTCCCACGCCCACTCGTTCGCCAGGATCTTCCCGCGCATCGGCAAGGTCAGCACGACCGCGGAGGTCGTCGCCGCCCTCGACGCGCGGGACCCGCGGACCCGATGACCATGCGCCCGGCGTCCCGCCCCGGGTCCGGAACGGGACCCGGTGCGGCGGGTGCTCAGAGTGCCTCCGGGGTCGCGGCGAGGGAGTGCAGGTAGCGCATCAGCGTCATGAGGACGTCGCGGCTGGAGTCGCGGCGGCGGGCGTCGCAGAAGACCAGCGGCACGGACGGGGGCAGGTCGAGGGCGGCGCGCAGCTCCTCCAGGGGGTGTTCGGGCGCGTCGGGGAAGGAGTTGACGGCGACCACGAACGGCACCCCGCGCTCCTCCAGCCGGCCGATCACGTCGAAGCTGACCTCCAGCCTGCGGGTGTCGACGAGGACCACCGCGCCGAGCGCGCCCTCGAACAGGCCGCGCCACAGGAACCAGAACCGCTCCTGGCCCGGGGTGCCGAACAGGTACAGCACCAGTTCCTCGTTGATGCTGATGCGGCCGAAGTCCATGGCCACGGTGGTGGAGGTCTTGCGTTCCACGCCCGCCGTGTCGTCGACGCCGACCCCGGCCTGGGTCATCGTCTCCTCGGTGGTGAGCGGCCGGATCTCGCTGACCGCGCCGACGAGGGTCGTCTTGCCGACCCCGAAGCCGCCCACGATCACCACCTTGACCGCGGCGGCGGCCGTGGCCGGGAGCGCGTCCTCGCGCCGGGGCGCGGTCGCCCGCTCAGAGCTTTCGAAGTCCATCGATGACTGCCTCAATCAGTGCCAGGTCGGGGAGTTTGGCGGGGGCGACGGGTGGGCGGGAGAGCACGTGCCGGGCGGCGAGCAGGTCACCGAGGAGTACGGTGACCACGCTCACCGGCAGGCCGAGATACGCGGAGATCTCGGCCACCGAGAGGGGCGACTGACAGAGCCGCATGATCGCCTCGTGTTCCGGCTGCATCCCGGGCCTGGGCCCCGACTTGGCGATGATCAGCGTGACGAGGTCGAGGTGGGTGGGAAGCGACCCCCCGCTCCGGCCGCCGGTGATCACGTACAGCCGCTCGGGGGTGCCGTCTTCCCAGTCCCGGCCCGGGTTGCTCACGCCGGCTGTCCGTCGCGGCGCGGCGGGCTGCTCAGGTGTTCTCCGATCCGGGCGACGAGGTCGCGCATCCGCTGGCCCATCAGTCCGGCGTCGACGCCCTCGTCGGCCAGTACGGCGAGGAAGGCGCCGGCGCCGGCTGCCATCAGGTAGAAGAAGCCGCCGTCCATCTCGATCACGACGAGCCTCATCCGCCCGCTGCTGCCCGGGAGTTCGGAGGCGACGGCGCCGGCCAGGCTCTGCAGTCCGGCGCAGGCGGCGGCGAGCCGGTCCGCGGTGTCGGTCTCGGCCCCGTACTGCGCCATGCGCAGGCCGTCGGCGGACAGGACGATGACGTGGCGGGTCTGCGGAACGCCCTCGGCCAGGTCCTTGAGCATCCAGTCCATGTTGGTCTGCTGCTGACTCATGGCTGTTCCCCCTTGCTCGCCGAGGCCGGCGAGGCATCCGTGTTCTGGCTTGCTGCGCCGCTCCGGCTCGCGGCGGTCTTGCTGCTGTCCGAGGACAGGCCGTCCTGGAAGGCGGCCAGCCACATCCCGGGCTGTACCTCGGGCCGGGGTTCGGGCGCGGGCTCGGACTCGGCGGCGTAGCCGTGTCCGGCCCGGTCCGCGGCGGCCGCGGCCGCCGTCACGAACCGGTCGCCGGCGCCCGTGCCGATCCCGGTCCCGGTCCCGGTCGGTTCCGGAGCCACGGCACGGGTCTTGCGGCGGCGCTGCGGCAGGCCGTTCGGGGTCCGCTCGGTCACGGCGGGCACCTCGTCGTCTGCTGCCGGCATACGGGGCCCGGTGGCCGGGCGGGCGGCCGGGTTCCCGGCCTCGGTGGCGGTCGCCGCGGGGGCGGCGCCGGTGGTCGCGGCGCCGCCCGGCGGCAGCGCGGCGCGGGGGCCCGAGGCGGTGCCGATGCCGTGGGCGACACCCGTCGCGGAGGAGGCGGTGGTGATCAGCTGCTGCGGGATGACCAGCACGGCCCGGACGCCGCCGTACGCCGAGGCGCGCAGCGAGACCTGGAAGTCGTACGCCTGCGAGAGCCGGCCGACCACGGCGAGGCCCAGGCGCGGGGTCTCCCCGAGGTCGGTGAGGTCGATGCCCTGCTGCGCCTGGCGGAGCATGCGCTCGGCCCGCTTGCGGGCCTCCTCGCTCATGCTCACGCCGCCGTCCTCGATCTCGACGGCGATGCCCGAGTTCACGTCGACGGCGGTCAGGTGGACCTTGGTCTGCGGCGGGGAGTAGCGGGTGGCGTTGTCCAGCAGCTCGGCGAGCGCGTGGATCAGCGGTTCGACGGCGGGTCCGACGACGGCGACCTGCGAGACGGAGTGGAGCTCGACGCGCTGGTAGTCGATGATCCGCGACATGGCGCCGCGCAGCACGCTGTACAGCGGGACGGCCTTGCTCCACTGGCGGCCGGGCCGCGCCCCGCCGAGTACGGCGATGGAGTCGGCGAGGCGGCCGATGAGGGCCGTGCCGTGGTCGAGCCGCAGCAGGTCGCCGAACACCTCCGGGGTGTGGCCGTGCCGGTCCTCCATCTCCCGCAGTTCCTGGGACTGTTGGTGCACGATGGCCTGGACGCGGCGGGCGATGTTGACGAAGGCCCGCTGTGCGGAGTCGCGCAGGTCCTCCTCGGCGACGACGGCGTCGAGCACCGAGCGCAGTACGGCCTGGTGCGCCGCCCGGAACTCGGCCGTCAGGCCGGGCCCGTGGGCGTCGAGCTCCTCGAAGGAGGCGAGCACCTCCTCGGGGAACTCCCCCTTGCGCAGCCGTTCCACGACATCGGGCAGCAGCTCTTGGGCGAGCCGTACGGTCTCGGTCTGCTGCCGGTGCAGGGCCGCCTCCTGCGCGGCGGCGGTCGACCGCAGCGCGGCCACCGTTTTGCCGCGCCGGGCGGCCTCACCGCAGGACAGGGCCACGGCGACGAAGGCCACGGCGCCGATCCAGGCGACGGGGGTGCGGGCAGGTGCGGACACCTGCACCACGGCGATCGCCGCGGCGGCGGCGGTCAGCAGGGCGGGCCGCGCCCCAACGACGGGTGAGGTGGGCCCTGGACTTCCGGGCGACGATCCCACGCGAACCATCAGAACCCTCAAACGATCGAAAGCGAATGATCATATGACAACGGCCCGGAATCTTAGCGTCTATATGCAGGTCTCTTGACAGCAGGTCATGATCCGGACTGCGCAAGGGGGTTGGGATTTCACCCGCTGGCCGAAAGCCGCGGGCGCCCCTCCCGGACCGGCCCCGCCCCGGATCCCCCGCCACCACTGACCCCCGGCACCTCCGCCACCGTCCGGGACCCCTGTCCCCCACCCCACGGAACGGCTGAATCCCGCCATCGGCCCTCCGTCGCCCCCGGGAGACAATCGCCCTCGGCCGGACCCGTGCCATCCCCATGACAGAACGGGAGCAACCACGTTGAACCAGACCGTACGTGCACAGGCCGCACGGTTCCTGCATCCGGGCGAGCGGCTCATCGCCGCCTGCTCCTACGAACTCGGCCCCGGCGTACCGCATCCGCCCCACGCCCTGCTGGCCCCGCCGGAGCCCTCGGCACTCGCCCGGCAGCTCACGGCGCGGGCTCCCCGCCCCCTCCGGCAGCTGCTCGGGGCGGGCGGCGTACTGGACCCCCGGCAGTCGAAGCCCGCCGCCGTCGCGGACGCGATCGACCGCGCACCGGACGCGGTGGACCGGCTCGGCGCGCGCCTGATGCACGGCAAGAGCATGGAGGGCGACTGGCGGAGCGCGGCCGGGCGGTTCCTGATCAGCCGCGCGAGCGCCCGCGGCTCGGTCACGGGCGTCCTCGCCGTCACCGACCGGCGCTGGTTCGGCCTGACCGACGTCTCGCCGCCGTGGCGGATGGCGCCGGCACCGAAGCAGTACTGGGAAGCCCCGCGCCCGGCCGTCGCGGCGGTACGCGCCAACCCGACGGGAGTGCTCCAGAAGGGCCGCATGGACATCGCCTTCGCGGACGGCTCCTGGCTCGCCGTCCTGGCCACCCACCCACCCCACGCACCCGCATTCGCGACCGCGTCCACGGGCCCGCGCTGACGGACGCCCTGTCCCACCGAACCGAAACACGGCTCTCAGCCCTCGTATGTCGGTACGGGGCGAACTCCCGCCCGGGGGTCAGGATTTGCATCTGCGACCCCACCGTTCGGTCCTGCCCAGCCCTCCGGCCTGTCGAGGAGCAGGTCCGTCAGAAGCGGTAGCTGGTCGGGAGCGACGGCTGCAATGCCGGGGATCAGCGTGCTCCAGGTGCCGAGGGAGAGGGCGGTGGCCAGCATCAGGCGGCCCTGGCGGGTGGGGCCGACGGACCGGGCGATGGCACCCAGGGCAGTGGACCGGTACTCCGGGACGTCGATCGTGTCACACAGGGCGCGGGCCTCGTTCAGCGCTCCCGCCGCAACCATCCCTTGGGACGTGGCGGACACGGCCATGACGTGTAGGGAATGGTGTGAGATCTCGTCCAGGAGCGCCAAGGCCCGTGCGACGTCACCACGGGCCGCCTCACCGGCCGCGATGTACCCCAGACTGCGGTCGAGTTCCGTGTCGTCGTCGATCCCGTGGGCAACCTGCTCAGCCAGACCGAAGTCGCCGGTCTTCACCAGGGTCCGTACGACCGTGGAGAGGAATTCGGGAAGGGCGTCTTCCGGCAGGTCTGCGCACAGCTCCATGGCGCTGGTGACCTCGCCCGCCGAAAGGAAGGCACCGGCGCCTGCGAGGCTGTCCCAGCTCCGCCGGGACGGACTGTCCGCGGTGTGGGCCGACTCCAGGATCTCCCGTGCCAACTCAGCTGCTCTCTGCGGGTGTCCCTCCCTGCCGAAGACCTCGGCCACGCGCTCCAGGGCCGAGGCCACCAGGGACCGGTCCAGCTCATGACGAGCTGCGGCGACCAGCCGGAACAGCAGCTGCTCACCTTCGACGTGGCGGCCCGTCCGGTACAGCGCCGCGGCCACCCTGGTGAGATCCATCAGCCGCCCGTAGGCGTCCGGCGAGCTCCGGGCGGTGATTTCGGCACCGTGGACGAGGCGCAGGGCCGCTGCCGTGTCGCCCCCGTTCGCCACCACCCCGGCCAGTTCGGCCAGCTCGGACACCCTGCGCAGGGATGCCCCGTTCCTCCGGGCGTCGTCCAGGGCGAGCGTCGCGACCGTACGGGCCCGATCCGGCCGGCCGGCCCGGTACAGGACCTCCGCCGCGCCGGCCCGCAACTTCATCCGCCAGCTCGGATGAGGAACCGTGCTGATGAGATCCAGACTCCGCCGTACCTGTTCCTCGGCCCTGCCCTGTTCACCGGAGTTCGACAGCGCTGCTGCGACGGCATGGAGGACCTGGGCCTTGCCGATCGAACCGGCGATCCTCTCCGCGAGCCGCAGTGCCGTCTCGCAATCACCCGCCTCGGCCGTCGCGACGGCGCAGGTGCACACCGCCTCCTCCCAGAGGACGGGGTCGGCACCGAGCCTGTCGATCAGCGTCATGGCACGGTCGTGCTGCCCGGTGGCCGCCAGCGCGCCGCCGATCCCGGACAGGAGCCAGCTCACGTCCTCGGGGTCGTCGAACGCAGCCGCGAGCGTCGCCGCATGCGCCGCGTGCCCGGCGGACGGTTCTGCGAGCCGCGGTGCCCTGGACATCCGGTGTGCGGCCACGGCAAGACACTGTGCCCTGCGTTCCACGGGACCCACAGCGGCCAGGGAGACCGCCCGTTCCGCCAGCTCTGCCGCCTTCTCTTCGTCACCACACAGCGAGAGGGCGGCAGCCAGGGCGCCGAACATCTCTCCCCGCGTGGTGAGGTTGCTCTCCGCCTTGAGTGCCTCGGCTGCTGCGTCGGCAGCGGCAACGGCGTCGGCGACCGCTCCGGCTGCGGCCAGCGACTCGACGATACCGACCAGGGTCGACGCCTTGCGGGGTTCCCCGAAGAGCTGCCGTGCCGTTCGCACGGCCCCGGAATGGTCGCCGGCCTCCGCCAGTCCCTCGGCGATGGATTGGAGAAAGAGGTCCCCGTCATCGAGTGTCCGGGCGACGTCGGCCAGTTCGGCGGCCCGGTCCGGGTGACCGGTGGCGGCGAGGACCCGGGCGACGGACGCAAGGGCTCGTATCCGGTCGTACCCGTCGCGTAGTGACCGCGCCAGGTTGACGGCCCGGTCGGTATGGCCGAGGCGGGCCCACAGGTCGATGATCTTGTGAGGGAGTCCCCGCGTATGGTCGTGCAGCCGGTCACGGGCCCACGCCAGGCGCAGCGCCCGGGACATGTCCGGGTCACCGTCGTCCTCCAGCAGCAGTGCGAACGCCGCGGAGATCTCGCTCAACGCTTCGTAGTCCGTCCCTGCGACCTGCCAGAGCCGCTCGTGGCGGGCCGTGTCGCAGGCGAGGTCGAGCAGCCGTGCGGTGTCGCGCAGCTCCCCCAGCTGCCGGGCGTAGCCCCGCAGGAGGTAGTCGGGCGTGTGCGCGGGCCAGCGGGCGGCGTGGTGGGCGGCGGCCCAGCGATGGATGCGGGTGCGGTAGTCGGCGAGTTCGGCGGGGGTGATCAACTCCTCGGCGCTGCGGCGGATCTCCTCGTGTGCGAGGAGATAGACGCGAGGGCGGCCGGCGCTCCCGTGCCCGGTGTGGTGGCGGAAGCTGCGGCCGGTGACCGCGTGGAGTTCACGCTCGACACGGCGGCGGCTGCTGCCCGTCAGATGCGCGAGGTCGCCGGCGCTGAGGCCGCCTCCGGAGGCCACGGTGTAGCCGACGAGATCACGGCCGAGGCCGGGACCGTCGAGCAATCCCACCAGGTCCTGTTCCGCGTCCCATCGGGCGGCCTGTGCGTGGGGGGAGGGAGGAAGCTCGTGGTCGATGCGGATGGTGCGCAGTGGGTGGTCGGTCGGGACGTCGTCCGGCACGGGCGGGTGCGGCCGTCCCGCGACGACGATCCGCATGCCGTAGGGGGGCACTCGCGGCAGCAGCGCGGCGATGCTGTGGGAGTCCGGCCCGGAGGTGACGCCCCGGTCCTCGTCCAGCCCGTCCACGACGAGGACCAGACGGCGTCCGCGCTCGGCGGAGCGTCGGGCGGTGCGGTCGAGGGCGAGCCGCAGTTGTTCGTCGCGGGTCACGGGCGTGACGAGCGGCTCGTCCTCTTGGAGCAGGGCGTAGAGCTGTCGTTGGACGATCTCGCAGAACGCGGCCGCGTCGTTCTGCCGTGCCTGGCGCGAGGTGATGAAGAACGCCACGACGTCGACCCCGGCGGGCGGGTGCAGCACGAACTGCGCCATCAGTGCGGACTTGCCCGCCCAGGCCGGCGCCAGCCAGCGCCAGTAGGCAGCCTGGGCCAGGCCGTCGGGCGCGGTGCAGAACCCTGCCAGCTCGTCCAGTTCCTGTGCGCGGCCGAGGAACTCGGCCGCGGCGATGGCCTCTTGGACTTGGAGCAGGTAGCCGGAGACGGCGGCCGGCCTGGCCACCAGGTGCACCGGACCGTTGATCACACCGCTGTTGGCGAGTGCCACGGGACCATGGGCTGATGCTTCGCCCGACTCCCGCACCGAGACCCTGCTGCGCTCGGCCATCCCGTTGTCGTTCCTCGCTCTGACAGACCGCAGGGACCTAGCTCTGCCGGTATCCGGTGTTGGCGCTGCCGCCGTCCGCCCGGGCGTCCCCGGTGTCACTGACGGAGAGTGGACCCGGCATTGCGCTGGACGCCGGCGCGACCACGCCCGTATTGGCGTCACCGCCACGGGCGACCGCCCGGCCGGTGCGGGACACGTGGACGGCGGCGGACCGGTCCGCAAGGAGCACCGTGCAGACCGCCGTGCCCAACGCGGCCACGCCGACCAGTGCGGAGACCACGCCCGCCACCTGGTTCGCCCGGTCCCAGCTCAGAAAGGAGAGCACTCCGGCGAGCACCGCCACCGCCAGGCCCGTGACCCCCACGACGGTTCGCCGGCCACCGCTCACAGCGTGCCCCCATCCATGAGTTCCACGGCTCTCGCACCACTCTACGGCCCGGCGACCGCCCCGGCCCTCAAACGCACGAAAGGCTGCTCTCTCACTGATGAGAGAACAGCCTCCGACCTGCATGAAGCAAAGTCGGGACGACAGGATTTGAACCTGCGACCCCTTGACCCCCAGTCAAGTGCGCTACCAAGCTGCGCCACGTCCCGTTGTGCCGTTGATCTGGGGTTTCCCCCGGCCCGGCGGCACATGCAGAACATTACCCCACGTAGAGGGGTGCGCATGCACCGGTTTCCGGTGGCGGGGAGGATGGCGGGGTGAACGCACGGGATCGGGACGGTGAGGGGCGGGCGCGCAGTGCGCGGCCGCGGGACGGGCTGGGGCGGCCGCTGGCCTACGGGGAGCCGGGGGTGGAGCGGCAGCCCGAGGGGGTCGTGCGGACGCCCGCGCAGACGGTGGCCGAGGCGCAGCGGCTGCTGGACGCCGGGATGCCGTTCCACGCGCACGAGGTGTTCGAGGACGCCTGGAAGTCCGGGCCGCCGGCCGAGGCCCCGCTGTGGCGGGCCCTCGCGCAGCTGGCGGTGGGGCTCACGCACGCCGCGCGCGGGAACGCCGTCGGCGGGGCCCGCCTGCTGCGCCGCGGGGCGGATGCCCTTGCCCTGGCCGGGCCGGAGGGGGCCCACGGGATCGACCTGGCGGGTCTGGTCCGCTGGGCCCGGGAGTTGGCCGTGCGGGTGGAGGCCGGGGCGGCGGTCGACGCGGCCGCCGAGGCGCCGCGGCTCGTCCCCCCGGCGGACCGGCCGGCCCCCGCCTGACCGTGGATCGCCGCGGCCGCCCGCCGCCGCCGGAGGCCGCACCGGCGAGAGGCCGGACCGGGAGAGGCCGCACGCACCGGCGAGAGGCCGCACCGGCGGGGGGCCGGACCGGGGGGAGGCCGCACGCACCGGCGGGGGGCCGCACTGGGTCCGTCGTGGCACCGGCGGGCGGTGGGCCCGCCGAGCGGGCGGGCGGTCCCGGCCGGGGGGGGCTACGCGGGTTCCAGGAGGTCCCAGCGGTTGCCGTAGAGGTCCTCGAAGACGGCCACCGAGCCGTACGCCTCGTGGCGCGGCTCCTCCAGGAAGCGGACGCCCTCGGCGGTCATCCGGGTGTGGTCGCGGGCGAAGTCGTCGGTGTACAGGAAGAAGCCGACCCGGCCGCCCGTCTGGTCCCCGACCCGGGAGCGCTGGGCGTCGTCCTTGGCGCGGGCGAGCAGCAGCGCGGCCTCGGTGGCGCCGTCCGGGCGGACCACGACCCAGCGGGAGCCGTCCGGGCGCGGGGTGTCCTCGACGAGGGTGAAGCCGAGGGCGCGGGTGTAGAAGTCGATGGCCTCGTCGTAGTCGTGGACGACGAGGGCGGTGAGGGCGATGTAGGCGGACATGGCACTCATTGTGCTGGTCGGGTCAGCAGGACCACCTCCAGGGTGCGCGGACCGTGCACGCCCTCCACCCGGTCGAGCTCGATGTCGCTGGTGGCGGAGGGGCCGGAGATCCACGTCAGCGGCCGCGTCGGGGTCAGCAGGGGCAGGGCCTGCGGGACCGAGTCCACCACCTGGTCCGGGACCCGGACCACGCAGACGTGGTGGTCGGGGATCAGGGTGATGCGGCGCCGGCCCTGGCCGGGGCCGCCGTCGAGGACGATCGTGCCGGTCTCGGCGATCGCCAGGGCGCAGCCGGTCACCACGCTGTCCACCGCGTCCAGTTCGTACGGGGTGGCGTCCGCCCGGTCCGGCACCGCCCGGGCCCGCGTCCCGCGGAGCCAGTGCCCGGGCAGGCCGGGTGGGACGAGGACCGTCTGCGCACCGCGTGCGGCGAGGAGGCGGGCCAGGAGCGGTGCGAGGCCGTCCTCGTCGGTGCGGTGGACCTTTGCGCGGTACTCCGCGAGGTGCGCGGCGAGGAGGTCGGCCGTCTCGGCCGGGGTGCGGACGCCGTGGACCCGGAGGTAGTCCCGCGGGACGACGGGGTCGGCGTCGGGGGCGAGGCCGGGGCCGGCGTCGAGGCCGCCGGCGGAGCCGAGGCCGGCTGCGGAGCCGAGGCCGGCTGCGGGGGCGAGGCCGGCGTTTGGGGCGGCCGCCGGGCCGGGGGTCGCGTCCGCCGTCGCGCGGCGGATCCGGCCCAGGATGCGGTCCCTGCTGCTCATGCCCGCTCTCCCCGTTCGCGCGCCCACCAGTCCCGGAACGGCTCCGGCGGGAGTTCCGGCAGCTCGC
Source organism: Streptomyces sp. NPDC059456 (assembly GCF_042750055.1). Classification (NCBI taxonomy): domain Bacteria; kingdom Bacillati; phylum Actinomycetota; class Actinomycetes; order Kitasatosporales; family Streptomycetaceae; genus Streptomyces; species Streptomyces sp. NPDC059456. The sequence continues at coordinate 7,435 of NZ_JBHYVA010000088.1, read as the reverse complement.
GGCTGTCCGTCCAGGCCCGCCCGGGCCCCGGCAGCCGGCGCGGCCGCAGCCGCCGGGCCCGGGCCAGCAGCCGCTCCCCCGCGCGCAGCGCACCCGGGTGGTCCAGCAGCAGCCACGCCGCCCGCATCGCGGCCCGTTCGGCGGTGTGCCCCCGCGCCGGGCGGATGCGTACGCGGATGCCCTCGCGGGTCACCGGGCCGCCCTGGGCCACCCGTTCGCGCAGGTGGACCAGGATCTCGGGGATGTCGATGGCGACCGGGCAGACCTCGTAGCAGGCCCCGCACAGGGTCGACGCGTACGGCAGCGAGGCGTCGATCCTGCTCTCGGTGCCGCGTAGCTGGGGGCTGAGGACGGCGCCGATCGGGCCGGGGTAGACGGAGCCGTACGCGTGGCCGCCGGCGCGTTCGTACACCGGGCAGACGTTGAGGCAGGCGGAGCAGCGGATGCAGCGCAGGGCCTGGCGGCCGACGGGGTCGGCGAGGGTGTCGGTGCGGCCGTTGTCGAGCAGGACGAGGTGGAAGGCGGAGGGGCCGTCGCCGTCCGCCCCTCGCGAAGGACCCAGCCCGGTCCACATCGTCGTGTACGGGTTCATCCGCTCGGCGGTGGAGGAGCGGGGCAGGGTCTGGAGGAAGATCTCCAGGTCCCGGAAGGTGGGGACGACCTTCTCGATGCCCACCACCGAGATCAGGGTCTCGGGCAGCGTCAGGCACATGCGGCCGTTGCCCTCGGACTCGAAGACGACCATCGTGCCCGTCTCGGCGACCATGAAGTTGGCCCCGGACACGCCGACCTTGGCGCGCAGGAACTTCTCGCGCAGGTGGAGGCGGGCGGCCTCGGCGAGCTCGCGCGGGTCGTCGCCGAGCCCCTCGGGGGCGGGGCGGCCCCAGTGGCCCATCTCCGCCGCGAAGAGGTCCCGGATCTCGGCCCGGTTGCGGTGGATGGCCGGGACCAGGATGTGGGAGGGCCGGTCGTGTCCGAGCTGGACGATGAGCTCGGCCAGGTCCGTCTCGTAGGCGGCGATCCCGGCGGCTTCGAGGGCCTCGTTGAGGCCGATCTCCTGGGTGGCCATGGACTTGACCTTGACCACTTCGCGCTCGCCCGTGGCCCGGACCAGCGCGACGACGATCCGGTTGGCCTCGTCCGCGTCGGCCGCCCAGTGGACGGTGCCGCCGGCGGCCGTCACCGCCTCCTCCAGTTGGAGCAGGTAGCGGTCGAGGTGGCGCAGGGTGTGGTCCTTGACCGCCTTGCCCGCCGCGCGCAGCCGGTCCCAGTCGGCCACCTCGGCGACGGCCCGGGCCCGTTTGTCGCGGATGGTGTGGGTGGCGTGGCGGAGGTTGGCGCGCAGCACCCGGTCCCCCACGGCCTCGCGCGCCGCGTCCGGGAACGCCGGCATCCCCATGAACGTGCCCGTCATCCGGAGCTCCTGCCCGTCATCTCAGCGGTTCCTCCTCCGTCGAGGCCAGGATCTCGGCGATGTGCAGGGCGCGCATCGCCCCTCCCCTGCGGCGCAGGATCCCGTCGAGGTGGGCCAGGCAGGAGTTGTCGGCCCCGCAGAGCACCTGCGCGCCCGTCGCCGCGGCGCTGTCGGCCTTGTCGGTGCCCATGGCCGCGGACACGTCCGGGTTCTTCACGGCGAAGGTGCCGCCGAAGCCGCAGCACTCCTCGGCGCCGGGCAGTTCGACGAGGTCCAGGCCCTTGACGGCGGCGAGCAGCCGCCGCGGGCGGTCCCCCAGGCCGAGCCCCCGCAGACCGTGACAGGAGGGGTGATAGGTGACGGTGTGCGGGAAGCAGGCGCCCACGTCGGTCACCCCGAGGACGTCGACCAGGAACTCGGTCAGCTCGTACACGCGCGCTGCGAGGTCCTCGGCCTGCGCCACCAACCCGGGGCCCCGACCCTCCTGCTCCGCCAGGCGGGCGATGCGCGGGTAGTGGCTGCGGACCATCGCGGCGCAGGAACCCGACGGGGTGACCACGTACGGGTGGCCCGCGAAGGCCTCGGCGGTGCGCCGCAGCAGGGGTTCGCTCTCGCGCCGGTAGCCGGTGTTGTACTGCGGCTGGCCGCAGCAGCTCTGGGCCGCCGGGAAGTCCACGCCGACGCCGAGCCGCTCCAGCAGGCGGACGACGGCGATCCCGGTCCGGGGGTACAGCGCGTCGTTGACGCAGGTGACGAACAGGGCGGCACGCATGATGGGCACAATAGCCCGGTGAAGAAGTTCTCAGTGATCGGCATAGGCGCGGGCGACCCGGACCATCTGACCCTCCAGGCGGTCAGGGCGATCGGCGCGGCGGACGCATTCCTCATCCTGGAGAAGGGCGAGGAGAAGGCGGATCTGACCGGGCTGCGGCGCGCGATGCTCGATGCGCACGCCCGCCCCGGCCACCGGCTCGTGGAGGGCCGCGATCCGGACCGGGACCGGGCCCCGGCCGACTACGCCCCGACCGTCGACGGCTGGCGCAGTGCGCGGGCCGAGATCTTCGAGCGGTTCATCGCCGAGGACCTGGCCGAGGGCGAGACCGGCGCGTTCCTGGTGTGGGGCGACCCGTCCCTGTACGACTCCACCCTCGCCATCCTCGACGAGGTGCTGGAGCGCGGCCGGGTGGCGTTCGAGCACGAGGTCGTGCCGGGCATCAGCAGCATCTCCGCGCTGCTGGCCCGGCACCGGACCAACCTGAACCGGGTGGGCCGGCCGGTCCAGATCACCACCGGGCGGCGCCTCGCCGAGGGCTGGCCGCAGGACGTGGACGACGTGGTGGTGATGCTGGACGCCCGGCACGCCTTCACGGCCCACCTCGACCAGGACCTGTTCATCTACTGGGGGGCCTACGTCGGCACCCCGGACGAGATCCTGGTCTCGGGGAAGCTGGCGGAGGTCGCCGGCCGGATCGAGGAACTCCGGACCGAGGCGCGCGCCCGCAAGGGCTGGATCATGGACACGTACCTGCTGCGCCGAGGCGGAGGCCCCTCAGCCCAGGTGGGCCGGGAGCTCGGCGGCGAGGCGTTCGTACTCCTCGGGGCGGTTGTAGATCTGCCCGCAGACACGGATGCCGCCGCCGCCCGGCCACGGCCAGATCAGCACCCGGATGCCCAGCTCCGCGGCGATCCGCTCGCGCAGGACGCGGGCGTCCTCGTACGTCTCGGCGGTGCCCGGCGGCAGCCGCAGGGCGCGCATCGAGAGCCCCTCGGTGTACGGGAGCGGGCTGATCCCGGGGATCTGCGCGAGCAGGGCGGCGCCGTGGGCGGCGAGGGCGCTGTTGTGGGCCCGCACCTTCGCGGCGTCGAGCCGGTCGAGGAGGTCGAGGCCCTCGGGGGCGGCGAGCCAGCCGGTGTAGTCGGCGGTGGCGCGGTTCTCGACGGAGCGGGGGAAGCCGTGCTCGTCCTCCCAGGAGGGCACGAGGGCGCGGACCCGGGCGCGGTGGGCGGGGGCGACGGCGAGGACGGCGCTGCCGGAGGGTGCGTACCCCCATTTGTGCAGGTTGCCGAACCAGAAGTCGGCGCCGCCGGCGAGCGGGTCCGCGAGCATGCCCGGGGAGTGTGCCGCGTCGACGAGCGTGGTGATCCCGCGGGCGGCCAGGTCGGCGAGCAGCCCGGGCGAGGCGATGAGCCGGGCGGTGGGCGAGCTGATGTGGTCGAGGACGGCCACCTTGGTCCGGGGTGTCAGCCCGGCCAGCACGGTCTCGCGCACGGCGTCCTCGTCGGGCAGGTCCGGGTCGAGGGCGACGGTGGTGATCCGGGCGCGCCGGGCGGCGGCCGCGACGACGGTGCCGTAGCCGTGGTCGGTGACCAGGATCTCGTCGCCGTCGGCGAGCGGGACGGCGTCGAGGGCCAGGTTGGCGCCCTCGGTGGCGTTGGCGATGAAGGCGGTGCCGTCGGGGTCGGCGCCGAGCCGGCGGGCGACGCGGGTGCGGGCGGCGGCGATCCGGTCGGCGGCGCCGATGAAGAAGGCGTCGGGGTCGGCGTGCGCCTCCTCGCGCAGGGCGGCCTGGGCGTCCTGTACGGGGATCGGCACGGCGCCGAACGACCCGTGGTTCAGGTGGGAGACGGCGGGATCGAGGCGGAACAGGGCCCGCCCGCCGGGGAATTCGGCGGGCGGCATCGGCATCGGCCGGGTCATCGGACCTCCGGGTGTGCGGCGCGGGTGTCGCCCGCATCATCGCTCCCGCCGCGGCAACGGCCCAGAGGCGGGTCCCTACCGGGGGCCGATTTCGAACGTGGGCGGCTTGAGGCTCTTGAGGCAGGCGGTGTCCGGCTTCGTCGGGGTGTCGAAGAAGGAGACGGCGATCTGCTGGGCGCACTTCGAGGTCGCGAACACCACGTGCGGCTCGTAGGGGACCGTGACGACGGTGGCGTTGGGCAGCGTGCGGGCGACGTAGGGGCCGTTGTCCGCCCCGGTCTGGGAGTCGAACCCGCCCGACAGGGCGAGGGTGGGGATGTCGCTGCGCGTGACGTCACGGATCGAGGGCGCCGCCGCGGGCACGTTCCAGACCTTGCAGTCGGGACGCAAGAACGTCAGCTGCGGGGCCTGGGCCTGGACCGAGCGCGGGAACGCCGGGAAGGCGTCCCGGCCGCCCTTGAGCGCCTGGGCCTGGGTTTCGTACGGGGTCCACTCGCTGCAGAAGATGCCGTAGACGAGTCCGTGCGCGACCCTGCCGACGGCCTGGGGGCTGAGTTTGCCGCCGGCCCACTGGCGGGCGATCCGCTGCGGTTTGCCGTGCGCCAGTTCGTCGAGGGCCAGGGGGACCTGGGGCGCCACGTGGGTGGCGGAGGTCATCCAGTTCACCAGGGCTCCGCCGTCCAGTACCACCTTCACCGGCTTCGGTCGGCCGGGGAGGGTGACGGTGGTGGTGACCGGCTTGGCTTCGAGTTGCCGGACGAGCCGGTCGAAGGTGGCCGGCAGGTTCGGATAGCGCTTGGCGCACGCCGGCTGGTCCGCGCAGGCCTTGAACAGGCCGTCGAAGCCCTGTCTGGCGGCGCTCCAGGTCAGGGCGGACCCTGCCGTGGACGGCGGCAGGATGCCGTCGATGCCGACCGAGCGGAGGCCCTGCGGGTGCTGGCGCATGTAGACGAGCGCGAGGTGGGTGCCGTACGAGATGCCGTACAGGTTCCACTGCTTGAGGCCCAGTGCGGCGCGCAGGTCCTCGTAGTCGGCGGCGCTCTCGGTGTCGTTGTAGGCGCCGAGGTCGGCCCCGGTCGCCGCCAGCTTCTCGCGGCAGGCCCGCGTCGCCTCGACGTGCAGCCGCTCGGTGGACGGCGCGTCGTAGACGAGGCCGAGCGCACGGGCGTTGAACTCGTCGATGTTGGGACAGGTGAACACCGGGTCGGCCGAGTACGTGCCGCGCTGGGACATGAAGATCACGTCGCGGTCGCGGTTCAGGCCGCCGTCGATCGCCATCTTCGCCTCCCCGACCGCGTCGTCGCCGGGTCCGCCGGCCAGCCACACGATCGGGTCGGGCTTCGGCTCGGCGGACGCGGCCCCCACGATCGCGACACCCAGGGTGATCTTCCGGCCGTCCGGCTTGCCCCGGTTCTCGGGGACGGTGAGCGTGCCGCAGCGGGCTCCCTCGAGTGCGGCGATCGGCTCGGGCGTCTTCGGGCAGGGGCCGGGCTCGAAGCGGGCGTCGCCCACCGTCCGGGCCACCGTTCCGATCGGCGCTCCGGGGCTGGGACCCGTCCCCGCGCCCTGCTGCGCGTGGACGGGGGTGGCCATCAGGCCCGTGATGAGGATCCCGGTGGCCACCGCGGCCGACCCGGCGTGCAGCCGTCGTACGGCGGGGCGACGACGGGGCGCGTGGTTCAGGGCCATCTGCCCTCCCAGTCACTTCGGGACGATCGTGAACGGTTTCGGCTTCACGTCGGCCGCGCAAGCGGTGTCGGGCGCGGTCGGACGGGCGAGGAACGAGGCCAGCACCTGCTGCGCGCAGGGCGACTGCGGGACGACCCAGTGGCCGATCCCGGGGATCACCACGGACGTCGAGCGGGACAGGGTCCGGGCGGCGTCCTTCGCCATGTTCGCCCCCGTCTTCGTGTCGAACGTGCCGGAGACGATGAGCGTCGGCACCGCGCTCCTGGTGGCGACCCGCTGGTCGGCGGTGCGGTCCGGGACGTTCCAGATGCGGCACGCCTCGTACTGGAAGGGGAGTTGCGGGGCTTGGGCGAGGACCGTGTCGGGCCAGCCGGGGAAGGCCTTGCGCCCCGCGTTCAGCAGGTCGGACCGCGAGGAGCCCGGCACCCATTCGCCGCACGCCACCGACTCCGTCAGACCGTGGCCCCAGATGCCGACGGTCCCCGCCGAGTCGGCCGCGCGGGCCTGCGCGAAGCGCTCCGGCCGGCCGCGGCCGAGTTCGTCGAGCGCCGCCGGGACGTCGACGGGCTTGACGCCGCCCGCCACGAGCACGTTCAGCAGGGCGCCGCCGTCGAGGTCGACCTTGACGGGGTCTCCCCCGCCCGGCGGCCGGGCGTTCATCACCAGCGGGTGCGCCTCCAGCCTGCGCACCTGCTCGGTCAGCGTGCGGTGGAGGTCGGGGTAGCGGCTCTTGCAGCGGGGCTCGGCCGCGCACGCGTCGAGGATGGCGTCGATGCCCTGCCGGGCGCTGCTCCAGGTCACGGGCAGGACGGTGAGCGCCGGAGGGGCGAGGGAGTCGATGGCGACCGAGCGGATGCCCTGGGGGTGCTCGCGCAGGTAGGTGAGGGCGAGGTTGGTGCCGTAGGAATACCCGTACACGTTCCACTGCTTGATGCCGAGCGCGGTGCGCAGGTCGGCGAAGTCGGCCGCGTTCTCGGTGGTGTTGTAGGCGCCCAGGTCGATCCCGTCGGCCGTCAGGCGGTCGTGGCACTTGCCCACCGCTTCCAGCAGGGCCCGCTTCGATGCCGCCGAGTCGTACCGCAGGCCCACGGCCTGTCTGTTGTACCGGTCGATCTCGGGGCAGGCGAGGTGCGGCCGGGTGTACAGGTTTCCGCGCTGGGCCATGACGATCAGGTCGCGGTCGCGGTTCAGACCGGAGTCGACGAGGAAGGGGATGTCGTCGAACGTGTCGGCTCCCGGCCCGCCGGCCATGAACACGACGGGGTCCGCGGCGGGCTTCGCCGCCTTGGCCGGGATGACCGCCACGGGCAGCGCGATGGTCCGCCCGCCGGGGCGGGCGCGGTTCTCGGGGACCTCCAGGACACCGCACCGCGCGCTGCCGAGCGCTGCGATCGGCTCGGGCGGCTCGGGGCAGGGACCGGGCACGAACCGTGACGCCGTGGTGGCGGGGGCCGTGGGGGTGGACCCGGCGGAGGGGGCGCGTGCCGGGGCGGCGCCGGCGGGTGCCGTGCCGAACGCCGCCAGACAGGCCACGGCGGCCGCGGCAGCCGCCGCGTTGATCCCGTGTTTGGCCATGTGTTCCCGTTCCTGTGCCGACATCCGCGGCCGCCCGGCCGGACGGCGCCGCAGCGGGA
>NZ_JBHYVA010000087.1:0-18493 GCF_042750055.1 Streptomyces sp. NPDC059456 | reverse complement strand
GAACAGCAGCGTCACGAACCGCACGATCGTGCCCGCACCCAGCACGCGCTCGTCGATCCGGGCGGGGGCCGGGGCGGACGCGGACGCGGGCGCGGGCCCCGGTTCCCGCCGCGGACCGGTGACGGCCACGGGGACGGCCTATCCCTGGCCTGCGGACGCCCCGTCCGGGGCCGGAGCGCCGTCCTCCGGGCTCCCGCCCCGACCGGGGCCCGCGGGGACGGCCGGGGGCCCGGCCGCCTCCGCGCCCTCTTCCCCGGGTGTGCCGGCCAGCGCGAGCCGGGCCACCACGGCGTCCGCGATGACCTCGGCCCGGCCGGCGGAGAGCCCGCGCTGTACGGACGCCGCACGGACGAGGGCCCGTACCTCGGCCAGCTGTTCACGGGTCAGCGGCGGCACGGTGACCGGTGCGGCCGGACGGCGCAACAGCCGCCGCAGCGCGCCGGTGAGGCGGGCACCGGTGCGGTCCAGGGCGGCGTTCACCATCCGCTGACCGACCTCGTCCAGTACCAGCCACACCACCGGGGTCACGAGCACCGCGACCTCGCCGGCGCCGAATCCCAGCGGCTCGCGCTGCCGGCCCCGGCCGCGCAGCCGTCGTACGACCGTCGCGTCGTCGAACCGCCGCAGACCGGCCAGCAGCGGCAATTCCTCCGGCGCCAGCTCGCTGACGGCCGCATGCACCAGATCACGTACGAGCGCGTGGCCCGGCCCGGCGGTCGTGCCGTCGCCGGAGGCGTCCGTTCCCGCTGCCATCAGGTCCCCCTCGGGTGTGTCGTCGGCCCCGGCCCACCCCGGGACCGCCCACTGTGGCACGGCGGATGACGGTCCGACAGGGGCCGTCGGGAGACCGGCGCGGGACCTCCACGGCCGGTGGGCCGGCCGGAGAGCGCGGCCGGCGCGGATAATGGCACCGCGCCCGGGCTGCCCCGCGCGAACGGCCCGTACCGATCCGAGAGACGAAGAGCAGAGTCCATGACGCTGAAGGAAGGCCAGCGCGTGAAGCTGGCCGCGGACACCAGACTGACCGACCTGGCTGCGATGACGCAGGACTCGGCGGCCTCGCCGGGGGCCGTGGCCGGGTCCCTCCTGCTGGCGGCGGGCATCGAGGGCACCGTCGAGCGCGTGGTCGCGCACGAGCACCAGAGCCACGGTGCGCGCGAGTACGAACGGCTCACGTCGCTCCTCGAGGCGTTCGGCCGGGACATGCCCCCGGGGAGCAGGAGGCAGCTCGAAGAGCAGATCGCCGCGCTGGAACCGGAGTGGACCGCCTATCAGGAGCAGCGGCAGCGCGTCACGGTCCGCGTCCGCTTCGATCTCGGACTCATCCTCGACGACGCCCAGGAGGACGCCTTCACGCCCGCCTGACCGGAGCGTCAGCCCTTGGGGCGGTTGTCGCGGAACGCCTCGTCGTGGGCGGTCCGCTACCCCTGGGTCTTGCCCCGCTCGTCATCGTCGGGGTTCACGGGCGACGGCGGCGGCGGTGGGTTCCGGCAGATCGGAGGGCTGCCTGTCTTCGTGCCGGCGGTCTTGCCCAGGAGGTACCCGGCCCGACAGCCCTTGTGGTGGGCGTCACCGGGGCCGCGTCCCAGGAGGTGACAGGGCTCCGGGGCGGCCGCGACCGACCCGGAGGGGGGTCTGCGTGCCCGAGTCGGCGCCGTCCGCCCGGCCCCGTACGGCGTACGGCCGGTCCGCTCCCGGGGGCGGACCGGCGGGCGTTGCCGCAAGTCCACCGGTGGGTTATAGGTTGATCATGGCGAGGAGCGGGGACGGATGTCCGAGCGCGTGATCGACGCCGGTGGTGTCCGGTTGTGCACGGAGTCCTTCGGGGACCGGTCGCAACCGCCGGTCCTGCTCGTCATGGGCACCGGGGCTTCGATGCTCTGGTGGGAGGAGGGCTTCTGCCGGATGCTCGCGGAGGGCGGGCGGTTCGTGATCCGCTACGACCACCGCGACACCGGCCGATCCGTCACCTACGAGGCCGGGCGCCCCGGATACACCGGTGCGGACCTGGTCGAGGACGCCGTCGCCGTGCTCGACGCCCACGGGATCCCGGCCGCGCACGTGGTGGGCGTCTCGGCCGGAGGGGCGCTGGCACAGCTGGCCGCTCTGCGCCATCCCGGCCGGGTCCTGTCCCTCGTCCTGGTCAGCACGTCACCCGCGGTTCCGGTCGACCGCGAACTGCCCCCGCCCACCGCCGAGTTCATGGACTTCATGGCGTCCGCCCGGGTCGACTGGTCGCAGAGCGCATCGGTGATCGATCACCTGGTCGACTACCTGCGCGTCCTCGCGGGAGGCCGGCGCCCGTTCGACGAGGCCGCCGCGCGTGACCTCGTCCGTCGTGACGTCGCACGCGCGGACGACTTCGCCGCCGTCCGCAACCACGACGCGCTCGCGGACGGAGGGCCGTCGCGAACTCCGTTGTCGGCGATCGCCGTTCCCACACTGGTGATCCACGGGACGGCGGACCCGATGTTCCCGCTCGGGCACGGAGAGGCACTCGCCGAAGAGATCCCGGCAGCGCGACTGCTGCCCCTGCACGGCGCGGGTCACGGCGTCGACCGGGCCGACTGGACGACCGTGGCCGAAGCGGTCCTCGCGCACACGGCGGCAGCCGGCCGGGGCGGGAACGCCGGGGCGGGGACACGGCGATGAGCGGTGCCGCGGTGCCGTGCACGTTCCCGAGGACAGCGTGGCGGGTGGGGCGTAGGCTCGGCCGCAGGTGAGTCGGACCCCGACGAGACCGCGGGAGGTTCCATGACCGCGCTCGGTGACCTCATCGAGATCGACGACCGGACGGTGCTGGTCCTGGGGCAGGAGCTGGACGTCGAGCACGGCCGGCCGGACGTCGGCAACGCCCTCGTGCACCGGGCCGGCGACACCGTGGTGTTCGTCGACACCGGCGTCACGACCGTCTTCCGTGCGGCACTGCGCGCGGCGGCCGACCGCGTCGGGCCCTGGTCCAGGGCGCTGGTGCTGACCACCCACGGCCATGTGGACCACATCGGCAACAACGATCTGGCCGACGAACTGGGAGTGCCCGTCGAGCACTACGTCCCCGCCGGTGACGTCGACCAGATGCGCGACCCGCAGTCGTACTGGGTACGGGCCTTCGAGCGCATCGCCGCTCTGGGGGCGATGCCCGCACCGCCCGCCCCCGCCGCCCGCATGCTGATGTCGCTGTTCGAGCCGATGCGGCCCTTCGCAGAGACGACCCGCACCTACGAGGAGCTGCCGCTGGAGCGGGTGCGGATCGGTTCCGTCCGGTTCACCGGCTGGACCTTCGCCGACGGCGCGGTCCGCGTGCTCCGCAGCCAGGGCCACTGCGCCGGGCACGTGATCGTGCACCTGAGCGACTGCGGCGTCCTCCACCTGTCCGACGAGGGCAACGGAGCCTGCGGTGCGATGGCCGACGCCGACCAGCTCAAGATCCAGACCGTGCTCGGCGCCGTCGCCCGCCTCTTCGAGGAGGAGCAGGCGGCGCTCCTCACCGACGGTCACACCTTCGCCCTGCGCCGCGGCTCCGAGGCGGTGTCCTTCCTGGACGGGCTCCTGGACCAGGCCACCGCCCTCCAGACGGCGGCACTCGGACTGACCGGGGAGGGCGGGACGGTCCGGCCGAGCGCGTTCGCCCCGCGCTACGCGGAGGCCTTCGCCGCCCTGGGGGCCGGCGGCGCCAACCCCAACGCCATGTTCGCCGCCATGATGGCGGTCAACCAGCTGCGGGAACTCGGACTGCGGCCGGAGTCCGAGGCCGTCGACGCGCCGTGGGCCCGGCCCGCGTTCTCGCACACGGCGCCGGCCGCGCAGACGTTCCCGGCCTGACCCGGCCGGGGCGGGTGCCGTGCCGGACCGGCGGTCAGCCGGCGAGGGCGACGAGGCGCCGGTATTCGAGCTGGTCGGTCCGTCGGGCCGTGAGATGGACACGGACGTCGGTGAGGAACTCCTTCATGGCGGTGTAGCCGGCCGCGTACGTCGCCTCCTGCTCGGCGGCGTCCGGCGGCATCCACAGGATCAGCAGCGGCTCGTTGCGGCGCGCGCCCTCGGGGGTGGCGAAGGAGAGCTCGTGGACGACCAGGCGCGGCGCGTCCGCGGGCAGTGCGGCGACCAGCTCGTCCTGCGTCAGATTGCCCTCCAGGTCCACCTCCAGGGCGGCGGGGGCGTCCTCGTAGCGGAGGATCACCGTGTTGATCTCCCGCGTCTCCTTCAGATGCTGGAGGGCATCACGGGAACCCTCCGTAAAACTCACCGGACTGCTCACAGGGCTCCCGTTTCGATCGCTGCGGTCACGTGGTCTTCAACGCCGCGGAGGCCGTGGAGGATGCGGCGCGGACGCGGCGCCCGCGGGCCCGGCCCGCCCGGTCGCCCCGCCTCGCCCGCCTGCCCGGGCAGGCGCGTGCCCCGGCGGCCCCTCGGCAGCCGGGGTGCGCCCCGGGATCCGTTCGCGGAAGGTCAGGTGGCGAACGGGAGGGGTTCGGTGTGTCCGGCGCGGATCGCGTGGATGACGGCGTCGTGCAGGGTGCGGCTCGCGTCCTCGCTGCTGCACGGGACGGGGCTTCCCACGAGCGGGAGCCACTCCGACGCACCGCTGTACTGCACGGTCACGTGCGCCAGGCGCTCCTCCTCGGTCCAGGTGGTGTGAACGTCGAGCTCACCGGTCAGGACCGGCCCGCCTTCGCCGGTCCGCACGCCGTCACGCCCGGCGAAGACCCCGCGCGTGGTCCACGATGCCCAGCTCATACGGCCTCCCTGCTGCGTTCGTCGTCCTGCCAGTGTGACCGCGTCGGCCCCTGCGCGCCCCTGCTGGGCCGTGCAGGACGCACCCGGCGGGGCGGGCCGCCGCTCCGCGCCGCGGCCGAGCCCGTCACGGGCGGGCCTTCAGGCCCGGGGTCCGTCGTCGCCGTCGGCGGGCAGGCCCAGCCGGGCGGCCACGGCGGTCAGGGCCGCTCCCAGCGGCAGTTCGACGCGGGTGACGGCGTACTGGTCGCCCCGGGTCGGGTCCCGGTTGACGATCAGGACCGGCTTTCCGGCTTCGGCGGCCTGCCGGACGAGCCGCAGCCCGGACATCACGGTCAGCGAGGAGCCCAGTACCAGCAGCGAGGCCGCCTCGCGGACCAGTTCGCGGCACCGCTCGACCCGCCCCGGCGGCACGGCCTCGCCGAAGAACACCACGTCCGGTTTGAGGATGCCGCCGCAGAGCGTGCAGGGCACGACCCGGAAGCCCCCGACCTGCTCGTCGGTGAGGTCGGCGTCACCGTCCGGGTTGATCCCGGCCGCCACCGGCTCGAACAGCGGATTGGCCTCCTCCAGCCGCGTGGCGAGCTCGCGGCGGGGGCGGACGGCACCGCAGGACAGGCAGACGACCCGGTCCAGGCCCCCGTGGAGCTCCACGACGCCGTCGCTGCCGGCCGCCCGGTGCAGCCCGTCGACGTTCTGGGTGATCGTGCCCGCGAGCAGTCCGTGCCGCCCGAACGCGGCCACCGCCCGGTGCCCGGCGTTCGGGCGGGCGCGGGCGAAGGTGCGCCAGCCGAGATGGCTGCGGGCCCAGTACCGGCGCCGGGCCTGCGCGCTGCCGGTGAAGTCCTGGTACGTCATCGGGGTGTGCCGGCGCAGGCTCCCGCCCTCGCTCCGGTAGTCGGGGATGCCGGACTCCGTGGAGAGGCCCGCCCCGCTCACCACCAGCACGCCACCGGCGCTCAGCACGTCGGCGACCGGTGCCACGTCCGTCGTGCCCGGAGGCAGGTCCGCGGCGGGGGTCCAGCTCAGAGTCGGGCGCATGCGCATGCCGCCAGGGTACGGAAACCACCGCGCCCGGCGCCGGGCGCCGGCGCGCCCGTCACGGTCCGGAGGTCCGCGGCCGGCCGGTGAGCAGGTCGGCGACGGCCGCGATGCCGTCCGTGATGGCCCGGATCCCGACGTCGCCGAAGCCGAGGACGAGCTGCGGGGGCGCGCCGGCAGGGGAAGCACGGCAGTCGCTCATGCCGTACAGGCCCACGGACCGGGCGCGGGCGGCCGCGATGACGTGGCGTTCGTCCGCGCCCGCGGGCAGCTGCGCGACGGCGTGGAAGCCGGCGGCGAGGCCGGTGACCGGCAGCGCGGGGGCGTGCTCCGCCAGGGCGGCGAGCAGGGCGGTGCGCCGGGCCGCGTACGTGGCGCGCATCCGGCGCAGGTGGCGGTCGAAGCGCCCGGACCGGATCAGGCAGGCCAGCGCGAGCTGGTCGAGCGTGGGGGTGCCCCGGTCGCTGCGGTACTTGCGGCCGGCGAGCGGTTCGGCCAGGGCGGGCGGGCAGAGCATCCAGCCGATGCGCAGGGCGGGGGCGAGGGACTTGCTGACGGTGCCGAGGGAGACGACGCGGTCGGGGGCCAGGCCCTGGAGCGCACCGACGGGTTCGCGGTCGTACCGGAACTCGGCGTCGTAGTCGTCCTCGATGATGACCGCGTCACGCCGCCGTGCCCACTCGATCAGGGCCAGCCGGCGTTCGGGGGCGAGGGCGACGCCCGTCGGCCACTGGTGGGCGGGGGTGACGACGACGGCGCGGGCACCGGTCGCGGCCAGTGCGTGCACGTCGATGCCGTGCTCGTCGACCGGTACGGGCACGGCGTGCAGGCCCGCCGCCGCGGCGGCCGCCCCCACGGTCGCGGGCGAGCCGGGATCCTCGAAGGCCACGGTCCGCACGCCCCCCTCCGCGAGGACGCCCAGCGCGAGGCCGAGGCCCTGGGCGTAGCCGTTGCACACGACGATGTGCCCGGGGTCCGCGGCGGCGGACCGCACCCGGCGCAGGTAGCCCGCCAGGACCTCGCGCAGGACCGCGCTCCCGCGCGGGTCCCCGTAGTCGAACTCCGCGGTCGGCATGGCGCCGGCCGCCTCCCGGGTGGCCCACAGCCAGTCCCGGACCGGGAAGGCGCCCAAGTGCGGCACGCCCCAGCGGAAGTCCGCCATCAGACGGGGCGCCGCGCCCCCCGGACGGACGGTGGCGGGGGGGGGGGCGGCCCCGCAGCCCCCCCACCCGCGGGGGCGCCGCGCCCCCGGGCCGGCGGGGGGGGGGGGGGGGCGGGGCGCCCGCCGCCACGCGGGTGGCGGAGCCGGGACGCGTCACCAGGTATCCCTCGGCCTGGAGCTGGGCGTAGCACTCCTGCACCAGACCGCGCGAGACACCGAGCGTGCGCGCGAGCTCCCGGGAGGACGGCAGCCGTTCGCCCACCTCCAGGCGCCGGGTGCGGATCGCGTCCCGCAACCCGTGTTCCAGCTGCGCGCGCAGCGGGCGGCCGCTGCTCCTGTCGAGGACCAGCAACAGCTCGGGCGGAGAACCGGACCACTCCCACGTCATGGAACCGGACCTTACCGGCGGTCCGGTCGCCGGCTTAGCGTCCTGCCGTGACCGAGAAACCAGACACCGCCTCCCCGCCGCTCCCGGTACGCCCGCCGTTGCTGACACGGCCGTTGCTGCTGCGCTTCGTGTCCATGCTGGGCGCCTCGGCCGGCTTCTACCTGCTGCTCGCGGCGGTCCCCGGCTACGCGGCCGCCTCGGGTGGGGCGGGGAGCGGGGGCGGTGGGGCGGCAGGGCTGGCCACCGGCACGCTGATGCTGGCGACGGTGGCCGGGGAGCTGGTGACGCCCGCCCTGGTCGACCGCCACGGCCATCGTGCCGTGCTGGCCGTCGGACTGGGCCTGCTGGGCGCACCGGCCCTGACGCTGTTCTGCTCCCACAGCCTGTGGTGGATCGTGGTCGTCTGCCTGCTGCGCGGGCTGGGTTACGCGTTCACCCTCGTGGCGGGCGGTGCGCTGACGGCGTCGCTGATCCCGGCCGAGCGGCGCGGCGAGGGACTGGCCCTGGTCGGGGTGGTCGGCGGGGTGCCCGCGCTGGTGATGCTGCCGCTGGGGGCATGGCTGGCCGAGCACGCGGCGTACGGGACCGCCTTCACGGCGGGAGCCGTGGTCGCGCTGGCCGCGATCGCGGCGGTACCCGCTCTGCCCGACCGGATCCGTGCGCCGGGGCGGGCCGTCGGCCTCTCCGAAGGGGTGCGCAGGGCCGGACTGCGCCGCCCGGCGGGGTCCATGGCGGTCACGGCCGTCGGCGCCGGGATCGTCGTCACCTTCCTGCCCCTCGCCGCTCACGGCGCGGCGGCGGGATCGGTCGCCGTCGCGCTGTTCGTGCAGTCCGCGGCGGCCACGGCCGCCCGCTGGGTGGCCGGCAGGTACGGTGACCGGCGCGGCTTCGCCGGGCTGGTGCTGCCCGGTCTGCTCCTGTCGGCGGCGGGCACGCTGCTCATGGCGCTCACCGACGACCCCTTCGCCGTGGTCGCCGGGGCCGGCGTGTTCGGAACCGGGTTCGGCATCACCCAGAACTCCACGCTGGCGCTGATGTACGCACGCGTCCCCGCCGTCGGCTACGGCACCGTCAGCGCGCTGTGGAACGCCGCCTACGACATCGGCATGGGCGCCGGCGCCGTGGCCTTCGGCCGGCTCGCGGCGGGGACCGGGTACCCCTGGGCCTTCGCCCTGACCGGCGTGGCGATGCTGACCGCCGCCGTCCCGGCCCGCCGCGACCGGCGCGAGCCGACCGCCGGCACCGCGACCGGCCCTTGAGGCCCGGCCCCGGCGCGGCCGTCGGCATCAGCGCAGGACGAGCAGGTCCAGGGACGACGTCAGATCCGCACCGACGGGGGCCTCGTCGGCGAGGACGGCCTCGCGCAACCGCTCCTTGCCGCGGTCGAACTCCTCGTCCGTCAGACTGCGCATCAGCGTGTCGGCCGTGCGCAGCGCGTCGACCCGGTCCAGGAGTTCGGCCAGGCTCGCCAGGTCGGCCTGCGGTACGGGCTCCAGCGCCTCCATGGCGAAGCCCGCGGCGGCGAAGGCGGCGCAGGTCTCCTCGACCGACGGGTAGGTGTCGAGCAGCCGGGCGGTCTCGGGGAACCAGCGCACGATGCGGAGCCGTTCGCCGCGGCCCGCGAAGGCGTTGCGGATCAGCACCGGCGCACCGGGGCGCAGCACGCGGCGGATCTCCCGTGCGGCCGCCACGAGGTCGGGGACGTGGTGGGTCACCGTGGACAGCCATGCCGCATCGGCGCCGTCGTCCGGCACGGGCAGCGACGCCGCGTGCCCCTCCCGGACCTCGATGCCCGCGCGCCGGGGAATCAGGGCGCGCATCGCCGCGGCGGGCTCGACGGCCACCACCTGCACGGCGAACCAGTCGCAGAAGGCCGTCGCGAAGGCCCCCGTGCCCGCGCCGACGTCCACGACGGTCATGCCGCGGACCGGCTCCAGATGCCGCCGGACGGCCTCCTCCCAGGCGCCCAGCCCCTCGCGCGGGATCTCCCGGGCGGCCTTGAACGAGGCCGCCGTCACACCGTCGTAGTCGATTCTGGCCATGGGCACCCCGTCCGTTCAGGCGTTGCAGGAGGGCAAGAGGATAGCTCTCCCGTGATCGACGGGGGTGCTCCCGCGGCTCCGGGGACCGGCGGCCGACTGCATGTCACCACCCGCTTCCGGCCCGGGCGTTGTCAGTGGTCACCGATAGCGTCGGGGGAGTGGAAGAGCCGTTTTCCGACAGGAGTGACCGATGACCGAC
Source organism: Streptomyces sp. NPDC059456 (assembly GCF_042750055.1). Taxonomy (NCBI): domain Bacteria; kingdom Bacillati; phylum Actinomycetota; class Actinomycetes; order Kitasatosporales; family Streptomycetaceae; genus Streptomyces; species Streptomyces sp. NPDC059456. Next base: position 8,927 of record NZ_JBHYVA010000087.1, on the reverse strand, counting down.
AACGGTGCGCAGCCCGCACTCAGGGTGGTGCTGACCGACGTCAACGAGCGGGTGGTGAAGGCCTGGCGGGCGGCCTTCGCGGACACGCCCGAGATCGAGATCCGCAGGGGCTCGATCCTCGACGAGGACGTCGACGCCTGGGTCACACCGACCAACTCCCGGGGCCGGATGGACGGCGGGGTCGACGCCGCCGTCAAGCGCCACCTCGGAAGCGGGATCCAGCTGCGCGTGCAGCGGGCCATCCGCGACCGGTTCGCCGGCACCCTCCCGGTGGGCAGCGCCGTCTGCGTCCCCTCGGGAGCGACCGTCCCGCGGTACCTGATCTCCACGCCGACGATGGTGCAGTCCTCGGAGAACGTGCGGGACACCCTGAACGTGGCGCTGGCGTGCGCCGCGGCCTTCCAGGCCGTCCACCGGCAGAACCGCCTGGTCCCGGGCAGCATCCGCTCGGTGGCACTGGTCGGGATGGGCGCGCAGACCGGCCGGGTGCCGGCCCGGGTCTGCGCCAACCTGATGTGGACGGGCTACACGCTCTTCCACGACCACTGGTTCGAGGACGACGACCGGCTGCGCGCCACGATCACCGCCCAGCTCGACGGCATCGAGAACGCGCCGGTCACCGAGCGGGTGCGCATCGTGCCGCCCCCGGGTAATCCGCCCGCCGCCGGTCCCCTCCACCCCACCGCCCTGACGACCGGGAGCCCTTCCGCCGTGAACGCCGACGCCACCACCCCCGCCCAGCCCGACGCGAACGACCCGCTCGGCCTCACCGAACTGTTCAAGGGCGGCGGTGAACCCTGGCTGCCGCTGCTGAAGCCCGTCATCGAAGCGCGGCCGGATGCCGCGCAGTTCATCGGCCAGAGCCGCAGCCCGCAGGTCGTCCCGGTCCGTGAGCTGACCTTCCAGGCCCTCAAGCCGCACCCGCCGCACAAGTGGAAGGTCGTCGTCTTCGGCCAGAACCCGTACCCGCGGCCGGAGAGCGCCACCGGGATAGCCATGTTCGACAACACCTTCAACGACTGGAAGGACAGCCAGTTCGGCAGGGTCGTCAGCATCCGCTGCCTCATCAAGGCGGCCGCGATGTGGAAGTACGGCATCGCCAAGAAGACGCCCATCGCCGACGTCCGCGCCCTGTTGAAGGAGCGGAACACGGTCCAGCCGCCGGAGTGGTTCCAGGCGATGCTCACACAGGGCGTGCTGCTGCTGAACGCCTCGCTGACGGCCAGCGGCGACGGGGCGATGGGAGCCGAACAGCACACGGCGTTCTGGCGGCCCGTCGCCGAACGGATCGTCGAGGAGATCCTCAAGGCCAAGCAGGAGGCCGACGAGGAGGACCGCGGTGTCGTGTTCGCCTGGTGGGGCGCCCACGCCCGCAACCTGAAGAAGATCGTCCTGCGGCTCCAGGAGAAGTACCCGGACGTCGAGGTCCGGCACATCGACCACGCCAACCCCGCCGCCCAGGGCGACATCTTCTGCGAGGGCGACCACTTCGCCCTGGTGAACGAGGCCCTCGCGTCGCTGGGCGCCGAGGGGATCGACTGGCTGCCCAGCACCGGGTGGAACGAGCAGGCGGCGCAGGCCGGCGGCCCGGGCGGGGACGTCGCGGCCCGGATGGGGGCGTTCATCGCGTCGACGATGGAACTCCACCAGCTGTACCTGGAGCGGCTCGGCAGCGTCAAGGACGAGGGCCTCGTCCTCCCGCCGATCACCGGTGTGTTCGACACGCCCCTGATGGACTTCCAGGACGCCGCCGCTCCGGTCGCCGCTGTGCTCTCCGGGCTCGGCGGGCACATCGAGCGGTCCCGTGAGTTCGGCAAGCGGCGGGCGGACGAGACGGCGGGCCGGCTGTCCGCCGACGCCATCGCCGCCCTCTACCTCTACACCTGCGAGTCCGCGTTCTACCGCGAGATCAACGCCGTGCTGCGCTCCCCGGACCGCACCAAGGTCGCGCCCTACCTCCCGTACCTGCGGCTGCTGTTCTCGGCGGTGTCGGCACTGCCCGCCCAGACCCGGCCGCTGTGGCGCGGTGTGTCGCTGGACCTGCGGGCGCAGTACCCGCTCGGCCGGACCGTGACCTGGTGGGGCGTGTCCTCGTGCACCTCCGAGCTGAACGTGGCCCGGTCCTTCCTGGGGAGCCGCGGCAAGCGGACGCTGTTCGAGGTGACGCCCGCCCGGGCGGTGGGCATCCGGCGCTTCTCCGCCTTCACCGGCGAGGAGGAGTACATCCTCGCGCCGGGCACCCAGCTCAAGGTGACGGACGTCAAGGCCGAACGCGGCGGCCTCTGCACGATCAGGCTCACGGAAGAGGAAGCCGCGCCCCTGGTCTCCTGACCACGCCACCGCTGCCGGGGCGCCACCCGGCCCGGTCAGCCGTTCAGGTGCCTCGTCCAGTCCTGTGGGACCCGGTCGGCCGGGCCCGGGGCCGGCTGGTCCGCGGGGTGGGCGGCCGGCGGGGTCAGCTCGGGACCGGACTCGTACAGGGCGTCGCCCTTGTAGTCCCAGAACCACTCCTCGCCCGGCTCGAAGCTCTGCACCAGCGGATGCCCCGTGGACTTCCAGTGGGCGGTGGCGTGCTGCGCCGGCGAGGAGTCGCAGCAGCCGATGTGGCCACACTGGGCGCAGCGCCGCAGGTGGAACCACCAGCCGCCCACGGCGTCGCAGTCGGCGCAGCCGGTGCCGCTGGGCGGGACGCTCGGGTCGATGCCGTCGATCTCGGTCATACGGGCTCCTCCGCGGTGTCGGGCTCGGCGTTGACGTCGGTCTCGGCAGCGGGGGCGGTCTCGGCATCCGGGTCCGTCAGCGGCAGCAACACCTGGAAGCGGGTGTCGCCCGGTGCGGATTCGACCTGGAGGCTGCCGTGGTGCTTGTTGACGACGATCCGCCAGGAGATGTCGAGGCCGAGACCGGTGCCCTCGCCGACCGGTTTGGTGGTGAAGAAGGGATCGAAGATCCGGCTGCGGATGTCCGCAGGGACACCGGGCCCGGTGTCGCGGAACTCCACGAGCAGCCGGTCGCCCTCCCGCGCCGTGCGGACCGTCAGCGTGCCCTCGCCGCCGGTGCCGGCGATCGCGAACACGGCGTTGTCGATGAGGTTGGTCCACACCTGGTTGAGCTCCGCCGGGTAGGCGGGCACGTCCGGCAGGGAGCGGTCGTAGTCCTTGACCACCCGCACCCGGGGGCCGATCTTCCCGGACAGCATCAGCAGGGTGCTGTCGAGGAGTTCGTGGACGTCGACGACGCGGTACGGGGCCCGGTCCAGCTGCGAGTACTGCTTGGCGGCGTCCACGAGGTGGGAGATGCGGGTGGTGGAGTCGTCGATCTCGTCCATCAGCAGCTCGGTCTCGACCGTGTAGTTGAGCCAGCCGATGGCCGCGGGCAGGATGTCCTCGGTCACGGCCGCCGCGACCTGCTCCAGCCAGTCCGTGTCCAGCCCGGCCTGCACGAAGGTCGGCGCGAGCCGCCAGCCCTCCGCGATGTCGTGGTCGTCCAGCCAGTCGGCGAGCTCGTCCTCCCGGTCGGACGCCTCCAGCGGGCTGAGCGCCGTCGCCTTCGCGACGCGCTCGACGGTGCGTTCCTGGATCTCGATGAGGCCGGCGATCGTCTCGCGCGAGTACTGGCCCTGGGAGATGTGGGCCAGCTTGTGCCGCATCTTGCCGACCCGTTCCCGCAGGGTCGCCGTCGCCCGGACGGCGGCCGCCGCCGGGTTGTTGAGCTCGTGGGTGAGGCCGGCGGACAAGGATCCCAGCGCCAGCAGCCGTTCGCGCTGCCCGATCGCCCGCTGGGTGTTCTTGGAGCCGAAGAACAGCCCCTCCAGCAGGTGCGCCGCCATCGGGAACCACTCCCGCATGATGTCCGCGAACGACTGCGCGGGCAGCACGAAGAAACGCGTCGGCTCGGTCACCCGCATCGAGTTGGTGTACGTCTGCGGCACCTGGTCGCCCAGGTACGCCTGCATGGCCCCCGCGTACACGCCGCGCTGCGAGGTGCGGCTCACCTCGACGTCGTCGCCGCCGACCCGGCGGGACAGTACGACGGTGCCCTCGACCATCACGTAGAAGCAGGTGGCCGGGTCACCCTCGGTGTACACGGGACCGGGTTCGAACCGCTCCACCCGGCCCTCGCCGCACAGGTGCCCGAGCTGCTCCGGGGAGAGCTTCTCGAACAGGAACAGCGAGGCGATCTCCCGCGGGCTGCACGGCATGACCTGCCCGCTCATGACTGCTCCAGGTACCGGTGTACGAGCATCACGGCCATGGCTCCCTCTCCGACGGCGGACGCGACGCGCTTCGCGGACTGGGCGCGCGCGTCGCCCGCCACGAACACGCCCGGAATGTTGGTCTCGAGGTGGTAGGGCGGCCGGTCCAGCTCCCACTCGGCCGGCGGGCGCCCGTCCGGCGTGAGGTCCGGCCCGGCCAGGATGAACCCGCGCTCGTCGCGCAGCACGGTGCCGTCCAGCCAGTCGGTCAGCGGGGCCGCGCCGATGAAGACGAACATCCACTGCGCGTCGACGAGTTCGCTCGCGCCGGTGTCCACGTCCCGGAGCGTCAGCTGCTCCAGGTGGCCGTCCCCGTGCGCCGCCTCGACGACCGTGCGGGTCCGCACGGTGATGTTCGGCGCCTCCTCGATCTGCTGGATCAGGTAGTACGACATCGACGCCGTCAGCGACTCCCCGCGCACCAGCAGGGTCACCGACTTCGCGCCCCGCGCCAGGTACATCGCCGCCTGACCGGCGGAGTTGGCGCCGCCCACGATGTACACGTCCTGCCCCTGGCAGGAGGCCGCCTCGGTGAGCGACGAGCCGTAGTAGACCCCGCAGCCGGTCAGGTCGTCGCAGCCCGGCGCCAGCAGTTGCCGGTACGACACACCGGTCGCCAGGATCACGCTGTGCGCGGCGATCGCCGAGCCGTCGGAGAACCGGACGACGCGCGCCGCGCCGTTGACCTCCAGCCCGGTGACCTCGCGCGCCGTGAGGATCTCGGCGCCGAACCTGCCCGCCTGGCGGCGGGCGCGATCCGTCAGCTGCGCGCCGGACACGCCGTCCGGGAAGCCGAGGTAGTTCTCGATGCGGGAACTCTGGCCGGCCTGCCCGCCGGTCGCCGAGCGTTCGACGAGGACGGTCCGCAGACCCTCGGAGGCGCCGTAGACGGCCGCACCGAGACCGGCCGGGCCGCCGCCGATGACGACGAGGTCGTAGAAATCGGCGGCCGGTGTCGTCGCGAGTCCCACGTGGGCCGCGAGTTCGGGCGCCTCCGGTTCGACGAGCACGCCGCCCTCCGGCGTGATCACCAGGGGCAGCCGCTGCCCGTCGGCCCCGGCCGCCTCCAGCAGCCGCCGCCCCTCGGGCTCGTCGGAGGAGTACCAGCGGTACGGCACCTGGTTGCGGGCCAGGAACTCCCGTACCTGCGAGGAGCGGGCCGACCAGCGGTGACCGACCACCTTGGTGGCGGGCACCGGCCGGTAGTCGCTGGAGCGCCAGGCCGTGATCAGATCGTCCAGGACCGGGTAGAGCTTCTCCTCCGGCGGGTCCCAGGGCTTGAGCAGGTAGTGGTCGAGGTCGACGACGTTGATCGCGTCGATCGCCGCGTCGGTGTCGGCGTACGCGGTCAGCAGCACGCGCCGCGCGCCCGGATAGACCCCGAGCGCCTGTTCGAGGAACTCGATGCCGTTCATCTGCGGCATGCGGTAGTCGGCCAGGATCACCGCGACCAGGTCGCCCCGCAGTTTCAGCTCGCGCAGCGCCTCCAGCGCGGACTCGCCGGACTCGGCGCGCACGATCCGGTACTCGGCGCCGTAGCGACGCCGCAGGTCACGGGCGATGGCCCGGGAGACCCCCGGGTCGTCGTCCACGGTCAGGATGACGGTCCGTGACGCTGCGTCGGCAGCCTGTGCCATGCCTTCTCCACCCCGAGTGTGCTGTGGGCGGGTGGCACGCCGAGCCGCCCGCGCCGGTTCCCGCCCATCGTAGGTTCGATCGCCCCGAACCGCGCCGGGACGCCGCGGACCGTGCGCTGCGCGTACGGAACCGGTCGCTCCCGGTCAACAGGAATCGCACTTTCCGGTGGGCTTGCGCTCGCGGCCCGCCACCCCCGGAAGCACGCCTGAGCTGGTACGAAGCGGACGCGGACGCCGCCGCCGGAGCGGTGCGCCGGTCGGGTGGTGCACCGCGGGCCGCGTGGATCCGGGAGCGGACGGGGGCATAGTGGGAGTGTCGTTGCGGGCAGCGCCGCGGGCGCCCCGGCCGCCGGATGCGGGGCCTGCACGGCCCGCGAGCGCCGGTCCGCACCACCGGGTCCGCGCAGCCCCCGGGCTTGGGGGGCGGACGGGCGGGCAGGCGCCGGGAGCCCGCACGCCGCGGGCCGGAAGGCACAGGAGCGAAGAAACATGGTGGACGTGGCAGAGCCCTCGGGAACGCGAGCGGTCCTACGGGAACCGCAGCTGCACGGCGGCGGACCGGCAGGTGCCCCGTGTGCGGCCTGAGCGGCGAGATGCGCTTCGACGGCGGCCGTCCCGACCTGGCCGCGGTCGCCCGCATGACGGACACGCTGGAGTCGCGCGGGCCCGACGGCCGGGGCGCCTGGTCGCAGGGGGCGGTCGCCCTCGGACACCGGCGGCTGAAGATCATCGACCTGTCCGAGCGGGGCGCCCAGCCCATGACCGACGACCGGCTGGGGCTCACGGCGGTCTTCAACGGCTGCATCTACAACCACCGTGAAGTGCGCCGCCGGCTCGAGGACATCGGACACCGCTTCCACTCCGAGTCCGACACCGAGGTGCTCGTCAAGGCGTACGCCCAGTGGGGCCGGCAGTGCGTCGACCTCCTCGTCGGCATGTTCGCGTTCGCCCTCGTGGAGCACCACACGGGCCGCGTGGTGCTCGGCCGGGACCGCCTGGGCATCAAGCCCCTGTACGTCACCCAGGACGCCGACCGGCTGCGCTTCGCCTCCACCCTGCCGGCCCTGCTGGCGGGCGGGGGAGTCGACACCTCCCTCGACCCGGTCGCGCTGCACCAGTACATGAGCTGGCACGGGACGGTCCCGGCGCCCAGGACCGTACTGGCCGGAGTACGGAAGGTCCCGCCGGCCACCGTCCGCATCGTGGAGCGGGACGGCACCCACCACGACCACTGCTACTGGCAGCCCTCCTACACCCGCCACTCCGAACTCGGCGCGGACCCGGCGCTGTGGCGGGAGGCCGTCCACGACGCGCTGCGCACCGCGGTACGGCGGCGCACGGTCGCGGACGTCCCCGTCGGCGTCCTGCTCTCCGGCGGCCTGGACTCGAGCCTGATCGTGGCCCTGCTGGCGGAGGCGGGGCAGGAGGACCTCCCCACCTTCGCGATGGGCTTCGAAGCGGAGAACGGCGAGGAGGGCGACGAATTCCGGTTCTCCGACCTCATCGCCGGCACCTTCGCGACCGACCACCACAAGTTCATGATCCCCACCGGCCGGCTCCCGGCCGCGCTGGAGGGCGCGATCGGCGCCATGAGCGAGCCGATGGTCAGCCATGACGCGGTGGCGTTCCACCTCCTCTCCGAACAGGTCGCCAAGGACGTCAAGGTCGTGCTCTGCGGACAGGGGGCGGACGAGGTGTTCGCCGGCTACCGCTGGTACCCGCCGATCGCGGCGGCCACCCGGGAAGGCGCGCCCGCGGCGTACGCCGACGCCTACTTCGACCGGACGCACGGCGAACTCACCGCCATGCTGCACCCGGCGGTGGCCGCCGCCCGTGACGCCTCCACGGAGTTCGTCCGGGCCCACATGGCAGGCCCCGGCGCCGACACCGCCCTCGACGCGGCCCTGCGGATGGACGTCCACGCGCTCATGCCCGACGACCCGGTCAAGCGGGTCGACAACATGACGATGGCCTGGGGCCTGGAGGCGCGCGTGCCGTTCCTGGACCACGATCTCGTCGAACTCGCCGCGGCCTGTCCGCCGGAGCTCAAACTGGACCAGGGCGGCAAGGGCGTGCTCAAGGACATCGGCCGCAAGGTCCTGCCCCCGGAGATCGTGGACCGCCCCAAGGGCTACTTCCCGGTGCCGGGCGTGCGGCACATGGCCGGGCCGGTGCTGGAGCGGGTACGGGAAGCCCTGACCGCACCGGAGGCGCGCCGGCGCGCGGTCTTCGACCAGCGGCACGTGGCCGCGCTGCTGGCGGAACCCGACCGGCACCGTGCCCGGCGCGGGGCCAGCACGCTGTGGCAGGTGGCCTCGCTGGAGATCTGGCTGCAGGTGCACGGCATCCACTGATCCGGGGCGGCCCGCCGGCGGTGCGGCCCCGGCGGGGCGCAGACCTGTGCAGAGAGGCGGAGGGAGGAGGCCATGCCCCTGGACCGTACGCAGCCCACGGCCGCGTCCACCGGCGCGCCGGAGGTCCCCGTACCGGCACCCGCGCCCGTCCACGTGCCGGACGACCACCACGGCGATCCGCCGGCCCTGCTCACCGCCCACGGATGCTGGTACCCGGCGGCCGACCCCACCGGCGAGAACGTGGCGTTCATCTGCGACCGGGCAGGGGTCCCTCAACTGTGGTGCGGACCCGCCCGGAGCCCCGAGGCCCACGTCCTCGACGCCGACCCCGACCCGGTCACCGAGGTGTCGTGGTCCCCCGACGGGCGCTGGATCGCGTACACCTCGGCCCCCGGCGGCGGCGAGCACACCCGCGTCCTGGTGGTGCGCCCCGACGGGACCGGCCGGCGCCTGCTCGCCGGCGCCGAGACCGGCGGCACCGCCCACCTCGGGTCCTGGACCCGCGACGGCTCCGCCCTCGCCGTCACGATCGCCTGGTCGGCGGAGCCGGCCGCCGAGCACAGCGGGCCCGGACACCTCTCGCAGGACGCCTCCGCACGGCTCGCGACCTCCGCGGCCACCTCCCCGGCGGGAGGCCCCGGAGCGGCCTGGACCGAACGCGGCGGACCCGCGACCCTCCTC
>NZ_JBHYVA010000086.1:0-18527 GCF_042750055.1 Streptomyces sp. NPDC059456 | reverse complement strand
CCCGGCGCCTTCCCCCCCCCCCCCTCCCCCCTCCCCCCCCCCACCCCCGCCCCCCTCCCCCTCCCCGCGTGGTGGGGTTCCCCCTCCCCCCTCACGGGACGGGGGAAGTGGCGTCGGGGGACGAGCCACTCCCCCCGACGAGGACGGAACCTGCCAGTCCGGGCCGCGGTCAGGGGGAAGCTCGCGGCTCGGACCCCGCAGTGAGGTCCTGTCCCTCACCCACCGATTTCCTGCCAGAACCGGTGGACTCGCCCTCCATCCTGGGCCACGCGCACCCGCCTGCGCCGCGGCAAAGGACCCGGACGCCCGGGCCATTGGTCCATAAAGGCCTGATGAGTGTCCGAAGACGAACGGTTAGACTCACCCGACTTTGCAGGACCGGTTGGGGAGGCCGACACCGCACATGGACACCAAGAAGATGATCATGGGTGGGCTCGTCGTGTTCGTGCTCTTCGTGATCATCACCCAGCCGGTCAAGGCGGCCGACATCGTCAAAATAGGCTTCCAGGGCATATCCGACGCGGCCCACGGCATCGGCGCGTTCATGACCGAACTGGTGCGCTGACCCGAACGCCGACACGGCCTGCGGACCGACCGGCCCCCCACTCCGAACGGGTGGGGGGCTTTTGCGTGGGCTTCCGCGCCGGATTTCGCGTTGGCTTTTCCATTCCGCACCCCCACAATGACCTCACCCAAAACACCCCATTATGCCCAACTTGCCGTCAACACGGTGATATACGGTGCTTGCACACAGTGCACATGTCTTGTGATGCTATGACCGCTTTTGACGGATGAGTTGACATGAAGGGGTGGCGTGACCGTGCCGGCCAGTACTGCGCCTCAGGTGCCACCCCAGCAGGAGACCCAGCAGGAGTCCCGGCAGGACCCCCGGCCGGGCCCGCAGCACGAGACCGCCCAGGACTCCCAGGTCCCGCCCCAGCAGGACGCCCCTGAGGAGCCCCCAGCGGCCCCGAGACCGCAGAGCCGGGGCGCGGACACCCGGGCCCTCACCCAGGTCCTGTTCGGGCAGCTGAAGGACCTTCAGCCGGGCACGAACGAGCACCACCGGGTGCGCGGCGCCCTCATCGAGGCGAACCTTCCGCTCGTCCGGTACGCGGCCGCCCGCTTCCGCAGCCGCAACGAGCCGATGGAGGACGTCGTCCAGGTCGGCACGATCGGCCTCATCAACGCGATCGACCGGTTCGACCCGGACCGCGGGGTGCAGTTCCCGACCTTCGCCATGCCGACCGTCGTGGGCGAGATCAAGCGGTACTTCCGCGACAACGTCCGCACCGTCCACGTACCGCGCCGGCTCCACGAGCTGTGGGTCCAGGTGAACGCGGCCACCGAGGACCTCACCACCCTGCACGGGCGCACGCCGACCACACCGGAGATCGCCGAGCGGCTGCGGATCACCGAGGACGAGGTCCTGTCCTGCATCGAGGCGGGCCGCAGCTACCACGCCACCTCGCTGGAGGCCGCCCAGGAGGGCGACGGGCTGCCGGGGTTGCTGGACCGCCTCGGCTACGAGGACCCGGAGCTGGCCGGGGTCGAACACCGCGACCTCGTCCGCCACCTCCTCGTACAGCTGCCCGAACGTGAACAAAGGATCCTGCTGCTGCGGTACTACAACAATCTGACGCAGTCCCAGATCAGCGCGGAGCTCGGCGTGTCCCAAATGCACGTCTCACGGCTGCTCGCCCGGAGCTTCGCTCGACTCCGATCCGCAAACAGGATCGAGGCGTAGCTGGAACGGGTGGAGGTCGTTCCGCCGTTTCCCGACAGAACGGGCTGATTCCGCTCTGTCGCTGGAGATATATGTCGACATGGCGCTACAGCGCGTTGCCGACATGTGACATTCTGCGGGAACCGCGTTTGCCGCAGCCCCGCCTCCGGTATTCAGGTGGAGGCTGCGTTCCTCCGACGGGCGCGCAGTACGCGACCGTCCGCGACCTCAAGGGGGTGGCATGTCCGTAGACCAGGGCAGCTCCAAGGTGCTCACGCTCGTCAAGAGCGCTGCGCCGGCAGCACCGGCAGCGTCCGACCGCTCGGAAGCCATCGACACCCGCACCCTCTCCCGCTCCCTCTTCCAGCGACTTGCCGCCCTGGACGCGGACAGCCCCGAACGGGCGTACGTACGCGACACCCTGATCGAGCTGAACCTGCCCCTGGTGCGGTACGCCGCCGCTCGCTTCCGCAGCCGGAACGAGCCGATGGAGGACATCGTCCAGGTCGGCACGATCGGCCTGATCAAGGCGATCGACCGGTTCGACTGCGAACGCGGCGTGGAGTTCCCGACGTTCGCGATGCCGACCGTCGTGGGAGAGATCAAGCGCTTCTTCAGGGACACCTCGTGGTCCGTGCGCGTCCCGCGCCGGCTCCAGGAGCTGCGCCTCGCCCTCACCAAGGCCAGTGACGAGCTCGCCCAGAAGCTCGACCGCTCGCCGACCGTGCCGGAACTGGCCGCGGTGCTCGGGGTGTCGGAGGAGGACGTCGTCGACGGCCTCGCCGTGGGCAACGCCTACACCGCCTCCTCGCTCGACTCGCCCTCACCCGAGGACGAGGGCGGCGAGGGCTCGCTCGCGGACCGCCTCGGCTACGAGGACGCCGCGCTGGAAGGCGTCGAGTACCGCGAGTCGCTGAAGCCGCTGCTCGCCAAACTCCCGCCCCGGGAACGGCAGATCATCATGCTGCGGTTCTTCGCGAACATGACGCAGTCGCAGATCGGCGAGGAGGTCGGCATCTCCCAGATGCACGTCTCCCGGCTGCTCACCCGCACGCTGGCACAGCTCCGGACGGGCCTGATCGGCGAGTGACCCACGGGTGAACGACGAGTAATCGCGGCACCTCCCTTCCCATCTGACGCGCAGTCACCCAGACTGCCGCGATGCGAAGGGAACGCCGCGCGATGACCCTCGTGGCCCTGTGCTGTACGGCCGCCGCACTCCTGACCGGATGCGGCGGCCCGGCACGCGACGGCTACGCGGCCGCGGGAGCCGTGGCCCCCGGCCCGGAGCGCCGCGCGGGCGACAACGTGGCCCCCGCGGGGCCGGTGGAGCTGCAGCAGCTGGGCGCAGCCCCTTCTCCCGCCACGAGTACGCCGCCCGGTACCCCGGTTCCGCAGAGCACGGCCGGCTCCGCCCGGACCGGAGCCACGACCGCCCCGCCCGGAACCGTCCCGCCACCCGGGACCCCGCCCGGGCCGGCCCCGCCCGCACCGCCCCCGGGATCCCCCGCGACGACGAAACCGGGCACGACACCCCCGGCCGCGCCGGCCACCCCGGCGAACCTGACACCGGGGCCCCCGGCCCGCACCCCGGCGGCGGACCGCTGGTGCGAGAAGGTCACGGTGGCGTTCACCAACACGGGCACCACGGCCGCCCGTTCGGGCACGGTCACGTTCTCGACGCACATCATCGGCGCCCTCGGCATCGACTGGGCCACGATCACGACGACCCAGCCCCTCCCGGCCCCGATCCCCGGAGGCACGACGAGGACGCAGACCTACACGGTCTGCGTCGAGTCCTGGCGAGTCCCCCTGGGCATGCACGTGGAAACCCAGAAGGCCACGGCCACCTGGACCTGACCGCAGCGTCGGCCCCGCGGGCGTGCGAGACGCGGGGTCCGGGGCACAGCCCCGTCCGTCAGCCCCGCCGGCACCCCAAGCCCCTTCCGGCCTGCCCGGCGCCAGCCCTTTCGGCCCGCCGAAGGCCGGCCCCCTTCAGCGCCGCCGACGGCCGGCTTCTCTCAGCCCTGCCGGCGTTTGAGGCGCGGGGGCCCGGGGGCAGGGCCCCCGCAACGGCGCCGCACCCGCACGGGGGCCCGTCCGACGACCCGGCCAGGGCTACCGCAGGGCGAGCCAGCACACCGCCCCGACCAGCAGCACGACCGCGAGCCCCACGCCCAGCCACAGCCCGGCCTTGGACCCCGAGGGCTGGGGCTGGCGCCGCCGGGAGCCGGGTGCAACCGGACCCGCCCCGGCGCCCGGCCCGGTCGGCGCCGCCTCTTCGACGAACGCCCGGAACATCTGAGTGCTGCCCGCGGGGTCGTAGTTGCCCTCGGGGCCCTGTGAATTGTGGTTCGCAGCCATGCGCAGGACCCTAGCGGGTTTTCCGATTCCTTTACCGCCCCCACCCCCCTATTCATTTGCCTGTAGCAACCAACCGCTTCTATGGTTGCCCTAAGCAACAACATGAGCAGAGGAGGGAGGGCGGAGCCCATGCCCACGGAAACGCAGCCCCACCCCACCCGCTACGAGGAGCTGGCCCGCCAGCTCACCGGCATCGGCGCGGTCAAGCGCGACCTCGCCCGCATGCTCCCCGCGGACTGCCCGGCCGGCTCCGCCGCCGTCCTGACCGTGCTCGACCGCCACGGCGAAATGCGGCTCGGCCGCCTCTCCGACCTCATGGCCATCGACATCTCGGTGACCAGCCGCCACGTCGCCCACGTCGCCGACCGCGGGTGGATCACCCGCGACGTCGACCCCGGCGACGCCCGCTGCCGGATCCTGCGGCTCACCCCGGCCGGCCACGCGCTCCTCGCCGAGCTCGGCGCGCGCTACACCCGCGCGCTGGAGAAGGCGCTGGCCGACTGGTCCGCCCACGACATCGACGTACTCAACACCTTGCTGACCCGGCTCCGATCGAGCTTCTAGACAAAGGAACCACATGGCGACCACCACACCCACCGGTGTGCAGGGAGGCAGCCGGTCGGAGACCACGTCCGACCCCGCATCCGCGCACGCCCACGCCCCCATGACCCACGCGCAGATCATGAGGGCGCTGTCCGGCCTGATGCTCGGAATGTTCGTGGCGATCCTGTCGTCCACGATCGTCTCCAACGCCCTGCCCCAGATCATCAGCGACCTCGGCGGCACCCAGTCCTCGTACACCTGGGTCGTCACCGCGGCCCTGCTGTCGATGACGGCGGCGACCCCGCTCTGGGGCAAGCTGTCGGACCTGTTCAGCAAGAAGCTGCTCGTCCAGATATCCCTGGTGATCTACGTCCTCGGCTCGGTGGTCGCGGGCCTGTCCCAGAACACCGGCATGCTCATCGCCTGCCGCGTGGTCCAGGGCATCGGCGTCGGCGGTCTGTCCGCCCTCGCCCAGATCGTGATGGCCGCGATGATCTCCCCGCGCGAGCGCGGCCGGTACAGCGGCTACCTCGGCGCCGTCTTCGCCGTCGCCACCGTCGGCGGTCCGCTGCTCGGCGGTGTCATCACCGACACCTCGTGGCTCGGCTGGCGCTGGTGCTTCTACGTCGGCGTGCCGTTCGCGGTCATCGCCCTGATCGTCCTCCAGCGGACCCTGCACCTCCCGGTCGTCCGCCGTGACGTCAAGGTCGACTGGCTCGGCGCCTTCCTGATCAGCGGGGCCGTGTCCCTGCTGCTGATCTGGGTCACGCAGGCCGGCGACTCGTACGCCTGGGTCTCCTGGACCACCGCGGCGATGACCGGTGGCGCCGTCGTGCTCGGCCTGCTCTTCCTCCTGGTCGAGTCCAGGGCGAGCGACCCGATCATCCCGCTGCGCCTGTTCCGCAACAAGACCATCAGCCTCGCCTCGGCGGCCTCGCTGTTCGTCGGTATCGCGATGTTCTCGGGCACGGTGTTCTTCAGCCAGTTCTTCCAGCTGGCGCGGGGCGAGTCCCCCACGATGTCCGGAATCCTCACGATTCCGATGATCGGCGGGCTCTTCGTCTCCTCCACGGTTTCCGGTCAGGTGATCACCAAGACCGGCCGGTGGAAGGCCTGGCTCGTCTCCGGCGGCGTCCTGCTGACGGCCGGTCTCGGCCTGCTGGGCACCCTGCGGTACGACACCCCGTACTGGCACATCGCGATCTACATGGCGCTGACCGGCCTCGGTCTCGGCATGATGATGCAGAACCTCGTCCTCGCCACGCAGAACCAGGTGGCCCCCGAGGACCTGGGCGCCGCCAGCTCGGTCGTCACCTTCTTCCGCTCGCTCGGCGGTGCGATGGGCGTCTCGGCGCTCGGCGCGGTCATGGCCAACCGGGTCACCCACTACGTGCAGGACGGCCTGGCGGCGCTCGGACCGAAGGCGGCGGCGATGGGCCACGGCGGCACCGCCGGCGGCGGGATCCCCGACCTGGACAAGCTGCCCGCGCCGTTCCGCGCGGTCATCGAGTCCGCGTACGGGCACGGCGTCGGCGACGTCTTCCTCTACGCGGCGCCGTTCGCCCTGCTCGGGCTCGTCCTGGTGCTGTTCATCAAGGAGGTCGCGCTGAAGTCGAAGCCCGCGGCCCACGCCCCGGCCGCGTCGGCCGCCCCGGCCGAGTAGCGCCGCCGCGCCACACCGGAAGACACGCGCCCCGGCCCCCGCCGGGTGCTCCCCACGTCCGACAGGGGGGAGCACCCGGCGGGGGCTTTCTCCTACGCCCCCGGGCCGGCGCCCGGGCGGGCACCGGCGGCCTGTACCTCGATGCCCGCGATCAGGACGTCGAGCGCGAGGGCGAAGTCCCCGTCGGGCGCCCGCCGGGCGGTACCCCCACAGCCGTGCAGGAACTGCGACACGGCCAGGTGCGCCCCGGTCCGGCAGCCGCCCGCGAGGCCGGTGGCGTCGAGCAGCCGCTGCAGTGCGGAGTCGAAGGCCCGGGCGTGCGGTCCGATGTTCGGGTACGCGGCGGTCAGCGGAGCCACCCAGGGGTGCTCCGCCAGCAGCCGCCGGTAGCCGCAGGCCAGCGAACGCAGCCGGCCGGGCCAGCCCTCCAGGGCCGGCCCGGCCGGGGTGGTCCGCGGCAGCGGGAGCTCGCCCAGCGCCCGGTCCAGGGCGAGTTCGAGCAGATCGTGCTTGGTGTCGACGTACCAGTACAGGGACATCGCGGTGACCCCGAGCCCGGCCGCGAGCCGCCGCATCGAGAACCGGGCCAGCCCCTCGGCGTCGAGCAGCCGGACGGTGGCTCCGGTGATCCGGTCCCGGTCGAGCCCGGAGGGCGCCTCGCTGCGGCGTCTGGCGGGTGCGCAGTGCCCGGGAGCCAGCCACACGCTGGTCCGGGTCTTGCCGGCATCGGCCGCGGTCACCATGGAGGCACCCTCCTCACAACAGCTGGATCAGCCCGGAATGCCCGGTCCGCCCACTTGATGCTAGAGGGTGCCCCTCGCGTTCCGGCAGGTTCAGGACGGGGCGGACGTGCCGTTCAGGGGGGCGGTCAGGTCGTAGAAAGCGGCTCCGCCGACCGTGGTGGCCTTGAAGTTGGCCTTGACCCAGCTCGTGATGGCGCTGCTGGTGCCACCGCCCGGGCCACCGCCGCGGCCACCGCCCGGACCGCCGGGCACGGCCTGCCCCTCGCCACCGGCACGCTCGCCCTCACCGACGAAGTAGTGGATCTTGCCGGTGCGCACGTACTCCTGGAACTTGGCGAGCGTCGGGGACGGGTCGCTGCCGTTGAAGCCGCCGATCGGCATCACCGGCTCGCCGGAGGCCAGCTGGTAGCTCGCCGCGTTCTGCGCACCGACGGCGGCCGCCGCCCAGGTGTACTTCCCCGCGTCCTTGCGCAGGGCCGCCGTGGCCGCCGCACCGACCTTCGTGCCGCCCAGCAGGCCGCCGGGACCGCCGCCCGCGGAGTTCTGCCCGCCGCGCGCACCGCCACCGCGCCCGCCGGGGAATCCCTGGCCGCCCTGGCCGCCCTGACCGCCTTGGCCGCCCTGGCCGCCCTGGCCGCCGGGGAATCCCTGGCCGCCGGGGAACTGCCGGGAACCGCCCTGCGGGCCGCCGCCGGGGCCGCCCTGCGAGGCACCCTGTGGCATTCCCTGCGGGAACGCGCCGGGCGGGAACTCCCCGCCGCCGAACATCCGCATGCCCATGCCGCCGCGGCCGCCGGACACCGCGGGCCCGGCCGTCACGATCGACCCGCCGCGCGTGGAATCCACCGTGGTCAGGCAGTACGCGAGCGGCCCGGCCAGCGCCGCGGCCACCCCCAGCGCCGCCGCACCGCGCACGAACCGGCGGCCGAGCCGGGCCCCGAACAGCAGCCCGGCGGCCGCGGCCAGACCGGCGACGAGGACCGTCCAGCGCAGCCACGGCAGATATCCGGACGAGCGGCCGAGCAGGACGTACGACCACCACGCGGTCAGTGCGAGGGTGCCGGCGAGGGTGAGCGCGGCGGCTTTGCCGCCCCGCTCCTCCCACAGCAGGGCCGCGCCCATGCCGACCAGCGCGGCCACGTACGGCGCCAGCGCCACCGTGTAGTACTCGTGGAAGATGCCCTGCATGTAGCTGAAGACGAGCGCGGTGGTCAGCAGGGCGCCGCCCCACACCAGGAAGGACGCGCGGGCCATGCCCTCCAGGGAGTCGGCGGCCCGGCGGGCCCGCCAGGTGACGACCAGTCCGGCGACGAGCATGACGAGGGCCGCCGGGAGCAGCCAGGAGATCTGCCCGCCGACGTTGGCCGAGAACAGCCGGTCGATGCCGGTCTCTCCCCAGCCGGGACCGCCGCCGCCACCGGGGCGGGCCCCGCCGCCGACGCTTCCGGTCTCGTCCCCGTTGATCCGGCCGAGGCCGTTGTAGCCGAAGGTCAGCTCCAGGAAGGAGTTGGTCTGCGAGCCGCCGATGTACGGGCGCGAGGACGCGGGCCAGAGTTCCACGATGGCCACCCACCAGCCGCCGGCCACCACCATGGCCAGGCCTGCGAGCAGCAGCTGGCCGAGCCGGCGGCGCAGCCGGGTGGGCGCGCAGACCGCGTACACGACGGCCAGCGGCGGCAGGATGAGGAAGGCCTGGAGGGTCTTGGTGAGGAAGGCGAAGCCGACCGCGACGCCCGCCCAGACCAGCCACTTGGTGTGCGCGCCTTCGAGGGCGCGCAGTACGCAGTAGACGGTGACGGTCAGCAGCAGCGCGAGCAGTGCGTCCGGGTTGTTGAAGCGGAACATCAGCGCGGCCACCGGGGTGAGCGCGAAGACCGTACCGCTGAGCAGTGCGGCTGCGGGACCGAAGTGGCGGCGTACGGCGGCGTAGAGCACGGCCGTGGTGCCGACGCCCATCAGGGCCTGCGGGACGAGGATCTGCCAGCCGCCGAGCCCGAACAGCCGGACGGACAGCGCCATGGGCCACAGGGCGGCCGGGGGCTTGTCGACGGTGATGGAGTTCCCGGCGTCGGAGGAGCCGAAGAAGAAGGCCTTCCAGCTCTCGCTGCCCGCCTGGACGGCGGCGGAGTAGAAGGAGTTGGCGTAGCCGGAGGCGCCCAGGTTCCACAGCAGCAGGACGGCGGTGGCCAGCAGGAGCGCGATGTACGCGGGCCGCTCCCAGCGGGGGCGGCCCGCGGTGGCGGTGCCCGCCGTGGCGGACGGGGTGCCGGGCGCGGCCGGGGCGGTCGCGGTGGTCGGGGCCCGTTCCGGGAACGGGGAGTCCATGGGTGGTACGGCCGTGGTCATCGGGTGTCGTCCTTCGCGGGAGTGGCGCGCCGCTCGGGGAAGACCCAGGCGCGGAAGAGCAGGAACCTCAGCACGGTTGCGGCGAGGTTGGCCGTGATCAGTACGGCCAGTTCGGTGCCGTGGGCGGGATGGGGTGTGGCGGCGCCGAGGGCGGCGAGCGACCCGCTGGTCAGGGCCAGTCCGACGCCGAACACGGCGAGTCCCTGGGCCTGGTGGCGGACGGCCCGTTCACGGCCGCGGACGCCGAAGGTGAGCCGGCGGTTGGCGGCGGTGTTGGCGACGGCGGAGACCAGCAGGGCGCCGGCATTGGCGAGCTGGGGTCCGGTGCCGAGCCGGAAGAGGGAGTACAGGGCGAGGTAGGCGAGCGTGGACAGCACACCGATCACGCAGAAGCCGAGCAGCTGGCGGGCCAGCCCGCGCGGCACTCCGGGCAGGGCGCTGCGGTCGCGCGGGTCGTCGCCGAAGGGGCGGGCGAGCCGGTCGAGCGGCAGTGCGCCGACGGCCAGGGCCCGGCCCACCCGCCACATGCCCTTGAGGTCCGCGGTGGCGGTGCTGACGATGTGGACGGTGGAGTCCGGGTCGTCCACCCAGTCCACCGGCACCTCGTGGATGCGCAGCCCGGCGCGTTCGGCGAGGACCAGCATCTCGGTGTCGAAGAACCAGCCCGAGTCCTCCACCAGTGGCAGCAGTCGCTGCGCGACCTCCCGCCGGATGGCCTTGAACCCGCACTGGGCGTCACTGAAGCGGGCGGCGAGGGAGGAGCGCAGGAGCAGGTTGTAGGCCCGGGAGACGAACTCCCGCTTGGCTCCGCGCACCACGCGCGAGGAGCGGGCCAGGCGGGTGCCGATGGCGAGGTCGGAGTGCCCGGAGATGAGCGGGGCGACCAGGGGCAGCAGCGCGTTGAGGTCGGTGGACAGGTCCACGTCCATGTACGCGAGGACGGGTGCCTCGGAGCGGGACCAGACGGTGCGCAGGGCGCGGCCGCGGCCCTTCTCCTCCAGCCGGGTGCTGCGTACGCCGTCGACGGTGGCGGCGAGGGCGGCCGCGACCTCGGGGGTGCGGTCGGTGCTCGCGTTGTCGGCGATCGTGATGCGGAAGGGGTACGGGAACGTGCGGGTCAGGTGGTCGTGGAGGCGGCGCACGCACGGCCCGAGGTCCTTCTCCTCGTTGAAGACCGGGATCACCACGTCGAGTACGGGCTCGCCGGGCACGGGCGCGAGGTGCGCCCCGGGCCGGAGGGCGCCCGGGGTGGTGTGGGGTTGGATAAAAACACCATATGCCGGGGGGGTGTGAGCGCTGTGTGGTGAGCCTGTGCTCCGTCTGTGAGTCCCTATGGGATTCCGTTGCCCCCGGGACCGTCGGCTGCTCCGGGGCGAGCGGGAGCAGGACCTCGAAGCAGGTCCACCCGGGCTCGCTCCGTACGTCGACCTGTCCGCCGTGCGCCGTGACGACGGCCGAGACGATGGCGAGCCCCAGGCCGGTGGAGCCCGCGGCCCGGGAGCGCGAGGCGTCGCCGCGTGCGAACCGTTCGAAGACGTGGGGGAGCAGGGCGGGTGGGATCCCGGGCCCGTCGTCCTCGATCCGCAGCCGGATCACGGATGTTTCACGTGAAACAGCGGCGGTGACGGTGGTGCCGGGCGGGGTGTGCGTACGGGCGTTGGCGAGCAGGTTGACCAGGACCTGCTGGATCCTGGCCGGGTCGGCGTGGACCGGCGCGGGCTCGGCGGGCAGTTCGAGGCGCCAGTGGTGCTCGGGTCCGGCGGCCCGGGCGTCGCTGACGGCGTCGATGACGAGCGGGGCCAGGTCGGTGTCGGTCGCGCTCAGCGGGCGGCCGGCGTCGAGCCGGGCGAGCAGCAGCAGGTCCTCGACGAGGCCGGTCATCCGCGTCGCCTCGGACTCGATGCGGCCCAGGGCGTGCCGGGTGTCCGGACCGGGCTCCTCGCGGCCCCGGCGGGTGAGTTCGGCGTACCCGCGGATGGAGGCCAGGGGGGTCCGCAGTTCGTGGCTGGCGTCGGCGACGAACTGCCGGACCCGGGTCTCGCTCTGCTGGCGGGCGGTGAGGGCGGAGGAGACGTGTCCCAGCATCCGGTTGAGGGCGGCGCCGACCTGGCCCACCTCGGTCCGGGGATCGGCCTCGGCGTCCGGGACCCGCTCGTGGAGGGCGGGCTCGCCGCTGTGCAGGGGGAGTTCGGAGACGCGGGTGGCGGTGGCGGCCACCCGGCGCAGCGGGCGCAGGGCGACGCCGACCAGGGCCTGCCCGGCGAGGGAGGCCGCGATCAGACCGGCGAGGGTGACGCAGACCTCCACGGCGATCAGCGTCTGCACGGTGGAGTCGACCTCGGTGAGCGGGTAGGCCAGGGCCAGGTTCCCTTCGGGGGAGGCCTGGACCCGGTAGCTGCCGAGGCCGGGCAGGTCCAGGTCCACGGGTGCGGGCCGGCCGCGTTCGGCGACGGCCTTGGCGACGGCCTTCTCCAGTACGTGGGACTGGGCCGGGGTGAGCGGCCGGCGGGTCTCCAGGCCGGGCCCGCCGATGGCGGCGAGCCGGGCGCCCTCGACGGTGCCGTCCGGCTCGGACCGGATGCCCGCGGCGCCCAGTGGGGTGCCCGGGGCGCTGACGAACCAGAGGCCGTCGCGCCCGCCCTTCGCCGCCGCGGGGTTCCGCGGCGTGGCCATGTCCACGGCGATGTGGAGCTGCTGGTCGAGCTTGTCGACCAGGTACGAGCGCAGCGCCAGGGTGGTGACGGCGCCGATGGCCGTGCCCACCACGGCGATGAGCGCCACCGCCGAGACGACGAGCCGGGACCGCAGGGACCAGGAGCGGACCGGACGCAGGACGCGACGGCGCCGCGGCGGGCGGGGTGCCACTACTCGGCCGGCTTGATCAGGTAGCCGGCGCCGCGCCGGGTGTGGATCATCGAGGGCAGACCGGGGCCGCTCTCCAGCTTGCGCCGCAGGTAGGAGATGTACAGCTCGACGACGTTGGCCTGGCCGCCGAAGTCGTACGACCACACCCGGTCCAGGATCTGCGCCTTGCTCAGCACCCGCCGCGGGTTGCGCATCAGGTAGCGCAGCAGCTCGAACTCGGTGGCGGTCAGGTGGATCTCCCGGCCGCCGCGGGACACCTCGTGGCTGTCCTCGTCGAGCCGCAGGTCACCGACGGCCAGGACGGAGCCCCCGCGGGCGGCCTGGGCGGCGCCCGAGCGGCGGACCAGGCCGCGCAGCCGGGCCACGACCTCCTCCAGGCTGAAGGGCTTGGTGACGTAGTCGTCGCCGCCCGCGGTCAGGCCCGCGATGCGGTCCTCGACGGAGTCCTTCGCGGTCAGGAACAGCACGGGGAGCTGCGGGATCTCCCGGCGCAGCTGTCCCAGGACGGCGAGGCCGTCCATGTCGGGCAGCATGACGTCGAGGACGACGACGTCGGGCCGGAACTCCCGTGCGGCCCGGACCGCACCGGCCCCGTCGCCCGCGCTGCGGACCTCGCAGCCCTCGTAGCGCAGGGCCATGGACAGCAGCTCGGAGAGCGAGGCCTCGTCGTCGACGACGAGGACCCGGCAGGGGCCGCCGTCGGGCCGGACGAGGGCCCCGGGGTTGCTGGTGGACGTGGACGCAGGGGAGGTGGTCGTCGCAGTCATGCGACCACGCTGACCGCGGCCTCTGAGAGCGTTCTTGTCCCTACCTGTGAATTTCCTGAGAACCGGATGTGCCCGGGGGCCCGCGGGCGGGGAGGGCGGCCCGCTCAGTCGAGGCGGAACAGCCGGGCGCCGTTGCCGTGGCAGACCGCGCGCAGCCAGTCGTCGCCGAGGCCGAGCCGCTCCAGGGCCTCCAGCTGGTGCTCGTACGGGTAGGGGATGTTCGGGAAGTCGGTGCCGAGCAGGATGCGGTCACCGAGGTCCGCGAGCCGTCCCAGCTCGCCGGGCGGGAATCCGCCCAGCCGCTCGGAGAAGTCGGTGAAGGCCATGGTGGTGTCCAGGCGCACGGCGGCGTGGCGCTCGGCGAGGTCCAGGAAGTCGGCGTACTCGGGCATGCCCATGTGCGCGACGATCAGCGGCAGCCGGGGGTGGCGGGCCAGCAGCCGGGCGATCGGCTCGGGTCCGGTGTACTTGGCCGCCACCGGCCCCGACCCGCAGTGGATCACGATCGGGACGCCCGCCTCGGCGAGCATCCCCCAGACGGCGTCGAGCCGGTCGTCGTTGGGGTCGTACCCGCCGACCTGGAGGTGCGCCTTGAAGACCCGGGCGCCGGCCTCGACGGCCTGCCGGACGTACGCCGGGGCGCCGTCCTCCGGGAAGAAGGTCGCCGTGTGCAGGCAGTCGGGGGTCCGGGCCGCGAAGTCGGCGGACCAGGAGTTGAGCCAGGCAGCCATCTCGGGCTTGTGCGGATAGAGCATGGAGGTGAAGGCCCGGACCCCGAACTCCCGCAGGAGCGCGACCCGCTGCTCCTCCTCGTGCCGGTAGGTGATGGGCCAGGCGACGCCGGTCAGCGGTCCGACGGCGTCGAAGTGGTCCCACACCTTGTCCAGGACCCGCTCGGGCATGAAGTGCGTGTGGACGTCGACCAGTCCGGGCACGCCGAGCCGCTCCCGGAAGGCGCGGACCGCGTCAGCCGTTGCGGGCAAAGCCGTGGCTCCGCTCGACGGTCGCGACGTGCAGGGTGTAGCTCTCGTACCAGTCCGCGCGGCCCTGCTTCATGGCCGCCTGGTGCTCCAGGTCCTGCCGCCACCGGGTGAGGGACTCGTGGTCGCGGAAGTAGGCGACGGTGATGCCGAGGCCGCCGGGAGTGCGGGCGGACTCGTAGCCGAGGAAGCCCGGATTCGCGTGCACGATCTCCTTCATCCGGTCGAGCGTCTCGGGGTAGCCGGTGTCGTCGGGAGTGCGGACATTGCTGAAGACCGCCATGACGTAAGGCGGTTCGAAGGCGGGTACGGGCTGGATGGTCATGCCCACCACCCTCCGCGGCGGCCCCCCGGCATGTCCACCGGAAAGCGGCCCGGGAGCCCAAAGGGATCCAAGTTTTGACCTTGGACCGCAGGGCGGTGCCCACCCGGCGGCACCGGTCAGAACAGCCCGTCCTGGCCACCGGGGGCGGCCGGGGGTGCCAGCTCGGCGACGGGCACCGCGCTCGCGGCTCCCGCGCTCGCGGCTCCCGCGCTCGCGGCTCCCGCGTCCGGGGCGACGAGCTCCCAGCCGCCGAGCAGCCGGGTGTCCACCACGAGACCGTCCGCGAAGTGCAGGTCCGGCCCGGCCGCGCCGGCCAGCCGGCCCACGACGACCCCGCCGGGCACCATCTCGGTGATCACCCGGGCGGGAGCCGGCAGCCCGTCCAGCCCGAACGGCGCGGCGTGATCGGCGATCTCGCACACCAGCCGCTCCAGCGACTCCGGCCAGCCGGGCAGGGCCGCGGCCCGGGCGTGCAGCTCGGCGACCTCCCCGGCCCGGTCCGCCGCGGGCGGCAGGTGCCCCCGTACCGCGCGCTTGCGGGCGTACGCGATCCGGTCCGGCACCCCCAGGGCGGCCCGCAGCAGTTCCTCGGTGCGGCGGGTGGCCATCAGCGGTCCGCGCCCCAGCCAGGTCCAGGTCACCGCCCCCTGTTCCAGCAGCCGGGCCGGTCCGCGCTCCTCGGCCGTGATGCCGACCTTGACCATGCCGGGCCCGAACCAGGCCAGGTAGACGCGGTAGGTGCGCGGATCGGCGGCGTTGGTGTCGGCGGCCACCGAGAACGACCGGTCCAGGCGGGCGCATTCGGGGCACTGCGCGTTGCCGGCCCGGCCCGGCACGGTGGCGGCCGTGGGGCACGCGGTCCGCTTCCCGGCCCGCCACACCCCGAGGCAGCGCCGTTCCCCCCGGGCCGCGAAGGCCAGCCGCTGCCCGTACGCGAGGGGGCTGCTGCGCTCACCGCGGCCTTCGGCGCACCACCCGATGGCGGGGCGGCCGTCGCTCCACCGGATCCCGGTGCACCACCAGGTCACAGCGGGAGCGGCCGCTCGAAGAAGGTGTCCAGCACGACGGTGGCGTGCGTACCGCTGACGCCGTCGATGGCGTAGAGGCGGCGCAGGACGTCCTGGAGCTGCCCGGTCGACGCCGTGCGCACCTTGACCAGGACGGAGGCGCTCCCCGCGATGATGTGCGCCTCCTGGATCTCGGCGATCGCCTCGAAGGCCGCCCGGGAGTCCCCCATCCAGGCGTTGGAGTCGACCATCACGTACGCGAGCACCCCGCTGCCGACGGCCGCGGGGTCCACCTCGACCGTCGTGCGCCGGATGACCCCGCGCTCGCGCAGCTTGCGCACCCGCTCGTGGGTGGCCCCGGCCGAGAGGCCCACGGCGGCGCCGAGGGCGGCGTACGACTGACCCGCGTCCTGCTGCAAGCGCAGGACGAGCGCCCGGTCGATGTCGTCCACGCGATCTTCCTCCCCATCCCCTGGAATCCCTTGCGCTGACGGTACAGGATCCTGCAATCTCACCACTAGACCGAATGTCATTCGGCCTATAACTCTCCAGGGGGAAGAATGTCAGCCGTAGCCGACCTCAATCTGTACGAGATCCTGGACGAACGATTCCGCACCGGCCGCTGCGCCAACGGCGACATGCGGCTCGAACGTCTCTACGACGACTGCCGCTGGGCGGAGGGCCCGCTGTACCTGCCGGCCTGGCGGCAGCTCGTGTGGAGCGACATCCCCAATGACCGGATGCTCCGCTGGGACGAGGAGACCGGCGCGGTCGGCGTCTTCCGCTCCCCGGCCGGCCATCCGAACGGCAACACCCTGGACCGCGAAGGCCGCCTGATCACCTGCGAGCAGGGCAACCGGCGCGTCACCCGCACCGAACCGGACGGCACCCTCACGGTCATCGCCGACCGCTTCGACGGCAAGCGGCTCAACAGCCCGAACGACGCGGTGGTGCACTCGGACG
This sequence comes from Streptomyces sp. NPDC059456, assembly GCF_042750055.1. NCBI lineage: Bacteria > Bacillati > Actinomycetota > Actinomycetes > Kitasatosporales > Streptomycetaceae > Streptomyces > Streptomyces sp. NPDC059456. The sequence goes on along the minus strand of NZ_JBHYVA010000086.1, from coordinate 2,235 downwards.
GCTCGGTCTGGTTCTCCGACCCGGACTTCGGCATCACCAGCGACTACGAGGGCCGGCGCGCACCGGGCGAGATCGGCGCGTGCAACCTCTACCGCGCCGACCCGGCGACCGGCGAGGTGCGCCTCGCCGCGGGCGGGTTCCTCGGCCCGAACGGCGTGGTCTTCTCTCCCGACGAGAGCGAGCTCTACGCGGCGGACAGCCGGGCGGGCCACATCCGCGCGTTCAAGGTCGGCCCGGACGGCACCCTGACGGACGACCGCGTCTTCACGCGGTGCCCCGGGGTGGACAACATCCGCTTCGACGACGAAGGCCGCCTGTGGGCCGCGGCGATGGAGAACGGCGTGTACTGCCACGCCCCGGACGGCACCCTCATCGGCCGCATCCGCGTCCCCGAGCCCGTCTCGAACATCGCCTTCGGCGGCCCGAAGAACAACCGCCTCTTCATCACCGCCACCACCTCCCTCTACTCCCTGGTGCTCTCGGTGACGGGCCTCCCGCGCGTCCGGCAGGGCCAGGGGGATGTCCGGCGGATCGGCTAGCGGGCGACGAACTGCGTCAGGATCGCCTGGACCTCGTAGATGTCCACACCCTTGGTGAAGGTCTTCTCGATCGGCGCCGCGCTCCCCGACAGCCAGATCTTGAGCTCGGCGTCGAGGTCGAAGTGACCGGCGGTCTCCACCGAGAAGTGCGTGATGCTCCGGTACGGGACCGAGTGGTACTCCACCTTCTTGCCGGTGAGCCCCTGCTTGTCGATCAGCACGAGACGCCGGTCGGTGAACAGGATCGTGTCCCGGATCAACAGGTACGCGGCGTGCACCTGCTCCCCCTGCCCGAGCAGCCGTGCGTAGTCCCGCTGCGCCGTCACCGGATCGACCGTGTGCGCGTTCCCGAACAGCCCCATGGGAGTCCCCCTCCGTCGGCCCGGACCGTTCCGGACCTTCCTTCGGACCGTATCGGGGCCCGCACCGCGCGGGCGTCCCCCGCGGGGCCGATCCCCGACCCGGACGACCCCGGGGGTCCCCCTCCCCACCGAGGAGGACACGGGCCTCAGGGGCGGACGCCCGAGGTCAGCAGCTCCCGCACCTGACGGGCCGTCCAGTGGCCGGCGGCCCCCGGGCTCGCGGCCAGGTACTCCGCGATGTCCTGCTCCTCCCACGGGCCCGATTCCAGGAGCCCGCCGGCCAGACAGCGCAGGTACGCGGCGGACGGCACGCGCACCTCCACCTCGTGGAGCGCCCACGGCGCCGTGAACGTCAGCACGGGGACGCCCTCGATCGCGCCGGGGCAGATCAGGGTCTCGTACCGTCCGGGCCCGACCGCGTGCCGGCCTTCCCGGAGGACCGCCGTCAGGTCGAGGTCCGCCCCGGGCTCCCCGTACATCTCCTGGGCGGCGATGTCGGACAGCTGACCGGCGGTGATCAGGTGCGCGCGTGCACGCGTACGGCCCGGCGCGCCCGGATCGTAGAACGCGCGTCCCCCCGTCCACACGACGGACTCGGTGGCGAAGTAGAGGCGGCCGGCCAACTCCACCGCGAGGGACCGTTCGGGCGCCCGCCGGTCCCGGCAGCCCGGGTACGTCCGCGTCGCCCCCGGGGGCGTGCCGCCCGCGAGGTACACGGCGAGTCGCTCCATGTGCATGTTGGAGCCGTAGGAGGCGTACCAGACCCGGTCCGGCGCGACGGGTGCCGCGTCGAGCGGCGTCACGGTGTGCACGGTCATGCGCGTTTCCTCCGCTGTGTACGGGAAACGCCAGAGGCCCTCAGGATTTCTCCTGAGGGCCTCTGGTCTGTTGTGCACTCGGCAGGATTCGAACCTGCAACCTTCTGATCCGTAGTCAGATGCTCTATCCGTTAAGCTACGAGTGCTTGGGCTTCCCGGGGTTTTTCGCCCCGTTGGCCTTGCGAGAACAACAATACATGGACCTCGCCGGGACGCGAAATCCATTAGCCAAACCGGGTCTGACCTGCGGAAACACCCTGGACGGAGATCATCCGGATGGGTTCGCGCAGGAACGTCCGCACAGATGCCGGGCGAGGTCGAGGCCGAGTCGACCGGAGCCGGGGCGGAGTGGCGGAGTCGGCCGGAGCCGGGCCGGAGCCGGGGCGGGAGATCACCCGGAAAGCACGGAAGCGCCGGGGCCGGGGGGGCGGGGGGGGGGGCCGGTGGGTGGGGGGGGGGGTTGTTCACGCCCATGGGGGGTTTGCCCCCACCCCCGAAAGCAGGGGGGTGATAAAC
>NZ_JBHYVA010000085.1:0-18575 GCF_042750055.1 Streptomyces sp. NPDC059456 | reverse complement strand
CTCGGGGGGCGCCCACCCTCGGGCGTCACGCCGGTCTCCTGCCGCGCTTGCGACTGCGGCTCGACGGCCACCGCGAGCGTCGGCCACGGTCCCGCGCCGCAACAGGGCCCGTGGGGGGATCCCCCCCGCTCCCACCGGGCGACAGCTCCCGCGCTTCGCGGCCGAGGAGGGTGTTCGGCCTGGGGTGGACAGACGTGCGGGCTGAGACGGTCGCGGTCCGCGACGGGCCCACTGGGGGTCGTCTCCGCGACGGTGGGCACCCTGGCCAGTCATTGGCGAGTTCACCCGGTCGGCGGTACTCGGGGCGCGGTCACCGGCATGGGCCGTGACGGCACCATTTCGGCCTCAGGCAACGCGAGCGCGAGCAGCGGCCAGGCGGCGTGAACGGCCGTTCAGTCTCATCCGGTACATGAGGTCGCGGCGGAGCATTCGGAATACGCAAAGAGGGGAGGGCCGCCGCGTGGCGCGGGCCGGGGTTCCGTGGTTCGGTCACTGCGGACGACGTCCCTGCCCCATGACGAACGCGACGAGGAACCCGGCGAGGCCGGCCCACACCACGCCCTCGACGCCCGCTTGTCGCCAGCCCGGCAGGACGAGGGCGAGAGCGGCGAATGTCCCTGCCAAGATCGCGCGACTGTCTCTGATGTGCATCCACTGCCGTCGGCCGCTTCCGGGCTCCCTGATCTCGGCGAGGGCGCTTCTGACGACCAGAGCCGCGATCACCATCGCCGCGACGAGGAGAGTCGCTCCCACATCAGCCCCCGATGCCAGTAAGCAGGGTCACCGGCAAGCCTATGCCCGCGACCCCGCCCACGGCTCGCCGGGCGGCGAGCATTCGTCAACTTGACCTGGCCCTGAAGGGCCAGGCTTGGAGGTAGTGCCCAGCTGGCTGCTGGGTTGGCTCCTCCGTTCAGACACCCCGTTATGGGGTGGCAGGGACGCGTGACTCACGCCCCGCAGTCCACACGGTTACGCCCTTGTGGGCGATGTTGTGGGACGCGTTGTCGTCCGCGTGCACAAGGAACCCGCAGGCCCGGCACGCGAACGTTGCTTGATCGACCCGGTTCTTCCGGTCGATGTGGCCGCACTCGGAGCACTGCTGGCTGGTGTACGCCGGATCGACGTACACCAGCGGCACCCCGGCCCGGCGCGCCTTGTACTCAAGGAACGTGCCGAGCTGGTGGAAACTCCACGAGTGCAGGGAAGTCCGCTGGTCCTTGCGCAGCCGTACCCGGCTGCGGATGCCCGTGAGGTCTTCCAGTGCGATACCGGAGCCGGTGCGTTCAGCGGTGGTGACGATCGCCTTCGAGACGATGTGGTTGATGTTGGCGGTGTGCCGGGCTTCCTTGCGTGAGCGCTTCTTGAGGAGGCGCTCGGCGGACTTGGTGCCCTTGGCCTGGAGCTTGCGGCGGAGTTCGAGCTGGCGGGCCCTGTGCCGGTTCAGACCCCGGCCGGCCGCCCGGTAGCCGGTCGAGGCGGTGGCGATGTTGACGATCCCAAGGTCGACTCCGACGAACCCGGCCGGGTTCTCGTTGACCGACTTCTCCGGAATGTCGCAGACCGCGACCAGGTAGAACAGGCCGTCGCGTTCGATCAGGTCCGACTCGCCCTTGCGGTGCTCGCGCAGCATCTTCAGGGCGTCCGGGGAGCAGGCGAAGCGGATGTTCTTCAGCCGGCCCGCCACCGTCCCGATCGACACCGCCTGGGCGTCGTACTGCCACGACAGGCACCGGTCGTCGAACGGCTGCGCGGCTTCGGGCCGGAACGTGACCGGCTTCGACTCCACCTTGGCCCGACGCTTCGAACCAGGCTTCCCGTAGTTCCCGGTCTTAATGTTGGCCTTGAGGGTGGTGTAGGCGTCGCGGGTCTTCTTGATGACGTGCTGGGCGGCCTGCGCCCCCAGCCCCCGCGCCTTCAACTGCGCGTAGGTGTGCTTGCGCAGCTCGTACTCACGCGGCACGCCCTGCTCGAACGCCACACCGGACACCCAGTTCGCGGCCTCGTTGACCGTGCGCAGGGTGGAGCACAGCGCGGCGGCCCGGTCGGCCTCCGGTATCAGCTTCACCTGCGTCACGAGCTTCATACCGTGATCGCAGCATTGGCCTATGTCACCTCGCTGGGAGCCAAACTCCAACATCCGCAGGGGTAGAACCGTTGTCCACACCCTCCACGCCCACTTGGTCTTCACACCCAAATACCGGCGCGGCCCGTTCACAGACGAGATCCTCACGCGCTGCGAACAAGTCATGCGCGCGGTGTGCACGGACTTCGAGACCGAGCTGGTCGAGTTCAACGGCGAACGCGACCACGTCCACCTGCTCGTGCACTACCCGCCCAAGGCGACGCTGTCCCGGCTGGTCGGCTCCCTCAAGGGAGTGTCCGCACGCCGGCTCCGGCAGGACTTCCCCGACCACCTCCGCACATACCTGTGGGGCGCGCACTTCTGGTCTCCGTCGTACTTCGCGGCGTCGTGTGGCGGAGCGCCACTCAACATCATCAAGGAGTACATCGAGCAGCAGAAACGTCCGAACTAGGCTGCGGGTCAGAGCAGTCCAGAGAAGCGATTCCTCCCGGGCCTGAAGGCCCAGGGTTCCTCGCTAGTGTGTGACCGGAAAGGTTCACCGTGTCGCGACGCCCGGCACGGCACCTCGCCGCGTTGTCGGACCGCGGCGGTACGTCCAGTACGAGCCGCGGTTCCTCCACCTTGCGATGCACCGCACCGGACGCCCCTGCAAACCTTTCCGGCCACAGCACTAGGAGTCGGCCTGGGGGTTCTCAGGCCGGCCCCCGCGGTCTGTGAACGCAGACGTAGAACTACCGCGGGATCTCTGAATCAGGACGTCAGAACAGGGCTGCGAGAAGAGTCGTCACGCCATGTTGGATCGCCTCGACGTCGGTGGCAACGGACGCCGTCGCGTGTACGCCGGGTGCGATGAAGCCGAGCCACCGCAGGATGCTGTTCCAACGAGGTTCGTCACGGTCGAGCTCCGCCTCGACCCGCTCCGCAGCCTCAACAAGCTCCGCTCCGTCCTCGTACTGATCCTCGTTCTTGCGGAGCTCGCCGACCAGCAGGTTTGCCGCTCTGCGGAGCTCCGCAACTGCGGCCGCATACTCGGGTGGAACCTGAGAGCCGGTCGCCGTGGACTGACCTACGGCGACCGTGCTCTGCTCGATCCGCACGTCCCGACCCGCCTGAATGCCGCTGACGCGGCTTACGCCGTGATCCGACATGTCATTACCCCGATTTCGCGGGCTGAGGAATTCCGCCCCGTCCGGCGCCACTGCCGGACCCGACCTTGACACTGGAACGGGTGACAGAGATGTCGCGCCCTGCGAACAGACCGGAGTTGTAGATGGTGGTCTGCCTCTGGATCAGTTCGCTGGAATCTATGTTGTGACCCTCCAGGAACTGCACCAGAGCGTCCAGCACCCGGTGCTCGACGGTCTTGGCGTACAGCTCTCGGTCGAGCATCTGGAAGTAGCGGTAGTAGAGCTGGCTGCTCGCTGCCTCCCTGACACTGAACTCAGCACCGTAATTGAAGGAGTTTAGGCGGATCCGACGCGCCTGGCGCCGTTGTTCACTCTGCTGGGAGAACTGTGCGGCAAAATCTCCGAGCAAAGAGAGCGGAGCAATGAGCAGCTGGAGCGGGGCGCGTAGGGCAGCCAGGCCCAAGAGCGAGAACCACTGACGAAGGGTTGGGGAGTTCAGTCGCACGTCAACGGCCCTGTACTTTTCGTTCACGGGCGTGAGGAGGCAACTGTTGCCCTCGACGAACGCTATCTCGTTGTGGGGCTGCAGTGCGCATCTCAAGAACAACGTGCTGACCAGCTCGCCGCCCCAGCCGGTGACACGGATCGCCAGATAGGGCCGTGCACGGGCCGTGCCCTCTTCGCGCAGCTCACGCAAGAGAGTCTTCGAGACATGAGCCGCGGGTGGCCCGGCCGGGTTTCGTAGCACTTCGGCACGAGTTCGATTGTCGATTCCGTACAGCAAGTCCCCGCCATTTATCAGAAGCACCTCGGCAATTTCCATTTCGGGTAGCCGGAGAGCGGCGAGGCGGGCCGATATGTGTTCGTTGAGGTCGTGGATGGTGAACGGGACAATCTGCTTGCCTGTCTCGGGTCGTGCGGTGTTCAACGCGAACGACCAACTGCTATAGGTGCCACCGTGTCCGACGAAGGGGTCGAAGCCCGAGGAAATCATCACGTTGCCGCGGTCTCGGAGTTCAATCGCTTCGATCCGTTGGGCGTCCTTTCTGTTCCGAGGCCGCGGAGCATTTCTGGGGTTGAAATTTTCCCGCTTCAGCTGTCGAGATATCACCCTGTAGTGGGTGTCGAACATTTCGACAGCCACAATGATCCAAGCGATGAAATAGCCCAGGAGCAGGGACACTCCGTAGGCGGACGGCAGAACGGCATACCTGGATGATTGGTACACCAGCACGCCCAACACAATGAGCAGGACAACCAGGAGGAGCGAGAGCGCGATGTCCCGACGCCGCTGCCGACGGTGCGCAGCCACGGCGTGCCTTAGAACACAGGCGAGGTCCAGGCCGGGCGAGGAGGCTGCAGCGCGGCGAGGTTGGTGTAGGACCAGCGAAACGGCTTCGCGGGCGAGTGCGCTGTCGGTGTGCATCGCCGCGCACAGGTACCGGGTCACGTCGTAGGCGTACCAGGACGACGCTCCCGCCGTATGTGACGGAGGAACAGATGGACCACTACCGTCAGGTCCCTGGGCGTGCGGGTCGATGGAGGGATTCATGATTACTGCCCCAGCGATCTAAAACGACTGGATCCTCGGCGGCGACGACCTGGCGCGGTGCGATGGTCGTGGACCGCGGGGTCGACCTGAACTCCTGGGTAGTCCAAAATTTGACGACGGAGCCAGGCGAGGTTCTCTACATTTCCCAGAGGTCGTTCATTTTACTCCGGTCCACAGAGACCGGCATTCTTTGGCCATGAGGGAAGCCGCTGCGGGATTCTGAATATGTTGAATTTTCCATGACGCGTATCAATCTTCCCGTGTCTTCGACCGATGGCAGCCGGTCAGAGCGCGGTGGGGTCGTCCGTCCGGGTGCGGAGTCGGCCGGCTGCTTGTAGCTAGTGCGCTGACCGCATAGGTTCGCCAGGTTGTTCAGGCCGCAGCGGCGAGGGGGCGTCCGCCCCAGCGGATGCCTCTCTCGCTGCGGATGCGGGCGCGTTCCTTGCGCTCGGCGGCCAGGACGTCGCGGTGGCGGGCGTTGGCGTTGCGCCACCGCAGGTAGGCGTGCAGGGCCCGGGTCTGGACGGTGTGGTTCGGGTGATTCGAATTGGCGATGGTGAACTGCCTCAGCGGTCCGAAGTGGGCTTCGATCGGGTTCACCCAGGAGGCGTAGGTCGGGGTGAAGCACAGCTCGACCTTGTTCCTCATCGCCCAGCGGCGGATGTCGGTGCCCTTGTGGGCGGACAGGTTGTCCAGGATCACGTAGATCGGTGCTCCGTCGGGCCGGGCAGCGCGGATCGACTTCAGCGCGGCCAGCGTGTTCGCGGCACCCTTCCTGCGGCGGTTGACACCCCACACGCGGTCGTCGCCGACCGAGTAGCAGCCGTGGAAATAGCGGACCCCGTGGGTGCGGTGGTAGGTGGCGGGCAGCCGGTCGGGATGCCCCTGGCCGGCCCAGCCCGAGCCCGCGGTGGGCCGGATCCCGAGCGGGCTGAACTCATCGAAGGCGAAAACCCGGTCCGGGAAGCGGTCCAGGACCTCCTCGATCCGGTCCAGCTTCGCCTCGCGGTCTGGGTCAGGTGAGTCTTTCCACGTCTTGGTGCGCTGGAAGGTGACGCCGCGGCGGGCGAGGAGGCGGCGTAATGCCTCGCGGCCTATGCGGTGGTCCGGCCGTGGACTTTGCGCAGGTAGGCGGCGAGTTTGCGTAGTGACCAGCGGGTGAAGGGCTGGCCAAGCTTGGTCGGGCGGGTGGTGGCCGTCCGAATGACGAAGTCCTCGTCGTCAGTGTTGAGTAGGCGGGGACGGCCTCCCGCCCATCGCGGGTCCAGGCAGGTCAGGCCGATCTCGTTGAACTGGTGGATCACGTCCCGGACGGTGTCCTCGTCGGCATGCACCAGCTGGGCGATCACCGGCACCCGGTTCCCGCCGGCCGAGGCCAGCAGCATCATCGCCCGCCGGTAGCGCACCGAACTCGTACTACCCCGGCGCACGATCTGCTCCAGCTTCTGCCCCTCCTGGTCGGCCAGTCTGCGCACACGGACAGGCTCAGCCACCGCACCTCCAGCGGTCGGATCGGGCATCACCTCACATCCAACCGCCACGACCGCCAACCCGGCGAACCCATGCGGTCAGCACTAGATCTTGCTGAAAGTGTGGGCCCCACCAGTAGACCGGCGCCTCGGCCGCCGGCTCCCGGGCTCGGGGCGACCGAGCCACGCCGCGTGTGGTGCGCTCGCACCCGTGGGTGCCATGCGTCGACCGAGCCCAGCTCGCAGGCGTCGGGCGTACCTCGGGACACCGAAGGCCGCGCAAGTTCGAGGACACGGTCCCCGGAGGGTGACGCGCCGCGGGTCGCGAGGAGGCGGGCGGACACGGTCCCGTTGGGGTGGGGTTCCCCAGGGCACCGCCGTTGTTCTCACCTCGGCTTCCGAGGAAGCCCGGCACGATTGTGTCGCCGCTTGCAGTGGGCTTGCACGCACCGCGAGCCGTCCGCCAAGCCAACGCCAAGTGGTGGCAGGCACCTTGGGGCGTCCGTTGCCCGCATGTGATCACTGGAGCCAGAGCGTGACACCCAGCAGTTCCTCCGTACGCCCCCGCAGCCACGCATGGGTGGTGGTCCACCGTGCCCCCGGCGGCGAGCCAGCCCCGTGGCCCGCCCCCTCCTTGCGTTCCCCTCTGGCCCCGCTCGACGGCGGGACGAGCCGATGACCGTACTCGACCGGGCTCCCCTCGACGTCCTGGACGCCTACCGCACCTGCGAGTTCGCCACCCTGGCCAAGGACGGGACCCCCCTTGCCTGGCCGACGGCTGTGGCGCGGCGCGAGGACGGCACCCTTCTGCTGACCATGTCCCTCGCCTTCTCACAGAAGGCGCTGAACGTGCGCCGCGACGGCCGCGTCGCCCTGCTCTTCTCGGATCCGACGGGCAGCGGAGTCGATCCGGCTCCGCAGCTCTTCGTGGCCGGCCGGGCCGAATGCCCCGATCAGATCATGACCGGGCCGCGCGGGGCGGAGGAGTACCGGCGGACGCTCTTCGAGCGGCAGCCGCACAGCCGCTCGTACCTCTCGGCCCCCATGAGGCCGATGATGTCCTGGTACTACCTGCGGCTGCTCATCACCGTCGAGCCCGAGCAGGTGACGGTACGGCCACCGCTGAGCGCGCTGCAGCAGGGCGCACCAGTGCCCGTGACCAGGACGGACACCGCGGGGCACCCGCTGCCCGGAGCCGCGCAGCTGGGTCGCTTCCCCACGGCGGTGCTGTCGGCACGGGACCCCTCCGGAGCACCGGTGCTCGCCCGTACGGTGCCGACGCCGACCGCGGACGGCTACCTCGTGGAGGTTCCCTCCGACTGCACTCCCGCACCGGGTCCGGCCGCACCTGGTGCACCGTCACGACGAGCTCCTCAACGGCATGTACAACGCGCTCGTCCGCGGGGACCTCCGGCAGACGGATGCCGGCTGGACCCTGGTGGCGTCGACCGTGGTGGAGCCGATGGGCTCGGGGAAGACGCGCGACGCGCTTCGGGTCCTGCGCCGCACCAGGCGCTCCACCGACCGGTACCTGGAGCGCCGGGGTCTGCGTCGACCGAAGGTGCAGTGGGATCGATTCCGGGAGCTGGCGGCCGAGGCGGAGCTTCGGGGGCGCAGGTGAGGGCGCCGGACCCCTCCGGGGGCCGGGGGCGGCCCGCCGTGCGCGTGCTGGTCGTCCGGTGTATCGGCGCGCTGGGGGTCATCGGCCGTCGGGTCGCCCGTGACCACACCCCGGATCCCAGCGGCGCGGCCCGTATGCGGCACGTGATGCGCTCCCCTCATCACTGAACCGGCGGGCCGGGAGCGGGCGGTAGTGGTGGAGGTGTCGTGGTCGCCGGGCCCCGGCAGTGGGCCGCGACGTCTGCCCGGCCCGCTCCCTCTCGTCGGCGGCCCAGACCCACCAGCGCACTGACCGAACGCGCAACCACGCACGGTACCGACGATGCGCGTGTCCGACCCGCAGGACGACATCCCCCGCCTGCTGGTGTCGCCAAGGGCTGTCGGGTTCGGATGTGCCGTCTGTCGGAGCCACGATTCATACGATGCCAGGCGGCTCGCGAGAGTGCCCCGAAACTTCCGCCGACCAGCAGGCATTCGTGGCGCTACCACCGTCATGCGTATGCTGCGTTGAGTACATCCTGGGGCTTGCCGCGGCCAGGTGTGCGGCGGCTCCCACACGTCGCGAGTAGCCGACCTGGTCCCGTCCGGCCGGCCACCCGAAGTCCTCTGACCGGCTGGAGTCAGGGGGCACGGAGACATCGAATGGCAGGGCCGTATCCTGAGGCAGGCGACGCAGGTAGTGCCGACGCGTCGCAGCCGTCCGTCGCATCCACGCCGAGTACTGGGTATCCGGCAGAAGATCGGGAGTTGAGAGTGATCAGTCTGGCCGCACTGGGGGGAGTGGCCCTGGTCGAATTGGGCATGGCTCTGACCCCGGGCCCGAACATGATCCACCTCGCCTCCCGCGCGATCACGCAAGGCCGCAGAGCGGGTCTGGTCAGCCTGAGTGGAACCGCGGTGGGATTCGTGTTCTACCTGCTGGCCGCCGCCGCAGGCCTGTCCGTGTTGTTCGCCGCCGTGCCGCTGGCCTTCATGGTGGTCAAGCTCGCCGGGGCCGCGTACCTGGCCTACCTGGCGTGGAACATGCTCAAGCCCGGTGGTCGCTCACCCTTCGCCCCGGCTCAGGACCTGCCTCCCGTCTCCGACGCCCGCCTGTTCTCGATGGGGCTCGTGACCAACCTGCTCAACCCCAAGATCGCTCTCATGTACGCCGCTCTTCTTCCCCAGTTCATGGAACCCCAGGCGGGTCCGTCCTGGGCACAACTGCTGCAGCTCGGTGGTGTGCAGATCATCGTGGGACTCTCCGTGAATGCACTGGTCATGCTGGGCGCAGCACGGATGTCGGGGTTCCTCGCTGCCCGGCCTCGCGTGATGGCCGCTCAGCGGTTCGCGGCAGGCGGCTTGCTCGGTGTTTTCGCACTGCGCACAGCCTTGTCCCGTACGCCTGTCTCGGCCTGAGCCTCTTGTCGGATGGCGCTCCACTGGCAGCGGAGTCTTTCCTGCTCGGGACCCCTCTTGTCCCCCTGCCCGGATCATGCGGCCTTCGCCGCTGCCGTGGTGTAGCGGGCACACGCACCACGCCCAGGGCTGTGATGAGGCGACGAACGCCAGGAGCGGGATGATCGCCGCAGCATCTCTCACGGATCGGGCACCCAGTTTCGCGGCTCGGCGGCGTCATGCCACATGTCGCGATCGAGGCGCGGAACTGAACAACACCTACCACCCCTACGACCCGAACGTCGCGAAGCAGTCGACCCAAGAATTCATGGGGCAGGTGGCCTTCCAGCACGGGAACTCCACTTGCCTGGGCCTCCTCGGCGCGCCTGACGTGCAGTCGGGTCCGGTGGTGACCCTCGTCACCTCCGTCGGTGCGGCCGGCGCCCCCATCGAGATCATCGGCAGCGGGTTCGATCAGGGTGTCGTGGTCGACTTCGGCACGGTGCCGAGCACCAGGAACTACGTCATGCGCGACGACGTGACGATCGGCTGGGCGCCCGAGGGCGTCGGCGTGGTCGACATCCGGGTCACCAGCAGTCTTGGCACCTCCCCGGCCGTTCCGAGTGGCCAGTTCGCCTACGGTGGGTCCGCCGCCGTCCTGGTCACCGGCATCAGCCCGGACAGCGGCCGGGCCGACGACCAAGTCCAGTTCAGCGGCATCTACTTCGGTCACGACTCCCAGGTCTACTTCGGCGACAACCTCGCCGAGCCCGTCGAGTACGGCACCGAGCAGCTGATCGTGACGGCACCGAAGCCGACCATCGCCGTCGGCAAGTCCGCGACGGTCAGCATCACCGCCCTCTCGAACGGCTGGTCGTCGCCCACGAGTCCGGCGGACGAGTTCACCTACCTGGAGCGGCACCAGCCTTGACCCGGATCGCGCCGCCCGAGCCCCCTCCCGGGCGACGGGCATGGACGACCAGCGGGAACGCCTCATCCGACGGCGAGGATGCGACGTTCGCCCCACCTCGCCTACTGCCGACCACCACTGCGACCGGCACGGCGGACGATCGACCAGTCGACCTCGCCGATTGCGTCCGACCGCTGCTGCACGTGGGCCGGGGGCCGGTGCCGGGTCCCGTCCGCGGCCCTGGGCGGAACCCGTTCACAGACCGTCTTCCAAGATCCATGACGTTCAGGCAGATCCTGCCATGCAGCCTTCCGCGGACAGCTTCCACGGGATCCCGTTGAGGACCTGTCCTGTCCGTCCAGGAGCGGCCGGTCCGGGTCCGTACGTCACGTCGCGGGCCGCCGGTAGTGGACGCGGATCTCCGGGTAGAGCAATGATCTGTCCTTGATGAGGAACTCGTTGGTCCCCGTCGCACCCAACCGGGTCGGATGCTTCTTGAGGCCGGGGCTCACCACGGAGGTGCGGCCGTCCTTCATCACCTTGTGATCCTCGGCCCGCCTGTTGTGCCCCAGGTGCGCGAAGTCGGGTGAACCTATGAGGCCGCGCATCAGCATCAGCTGCCGGGGCGGGTGCGTCGCGTCCGTGCACTGGGGGTCCTCGCACTGGGGACAGGCGAAGTACGTCTGCGCCTTGGAGGCGTTGTCGGCGACATAGACGCCCTGACCCAGCACACCGTACTGGGGCTTGGCCGCGGTGCCCTTGTTCCGGCCCTTCTCCGGCGCGGGCCCGCCCTCGTCGATCAGGTCCATGATGCCGGTGCCGGTGCCGTGCCAGACGAACGCCTCCCCGGCGTCCTGGGGCACGGCCGGCGGCAACCGGTCGGGGCGCTGGTAGCCGGGCTGGATCGAGGTCGACGCCACACCGCCGAGGTCGGGCCGGCTCCCGGTGGACCACGGGATCCGCTCGCTGCGGTCCTTCCCCGAGGCCTCCAGTCCCTGCTTGTCGTGCGAGATCAGCGACTGGTGGTACAGCTGTCGGTTGGTCGTGTACTTCTCCCAAAGCGTGGGGTTGGCGCAGACGACGATCTCCACGATGTCCATGAGGGCGCTGCTGGGCGGAGGCGGACCGCCGGGCTTGCCCTCCTGGAGCCGGCGGGTGTGGGACGCGCGCTGCTCGTCGGTGATCGCCGGGTCGGCGAGTCGCTTCCGGGACTCTGCCATCCGGGTCGCCTCGCCCTTCGGCGCAGTGACGGGTGCGCGTTCCTGGGAGAGCCGGGCGTAGCTCTCGATCGCGTTCCACATACGGTGACCGCGGGGCAGGGCGGCCGTGTGGAAGCCCCGCCCGCTGTCAGTCCACTGAAGGTCGTTCCAGTAGTCCGGGATCTCCCTGCCGAGCGCGGCGTTGAGGTCCGGAGGCAGCCCGACCTGCGGCTGAGCCGGAGCCGGAGCCGGAGCCGGGGCTGGGGCCTGGGCGTTGCCGGGCGCCCGCTGGACGTGCTCGGTCGGTGCCTCGGCAGCGCGCTGGACGCCGCCGCCGCCGGCGGCGGGGGCGCCGGGCAGCGTCAGGTCGGGAGTCTGTCCCCGCGCCATCCGCCGGCCGTTCTCGGCGGCCTGTACCTCGAAGGGGTCGCCGGGGCTGGAGACCTGCGTCCCGGTCCCGTCGTCGGTGCCGGCCACCTTGCCCATGGCCTGCTGCCAGACGTGTCCGGCTTCGTGGAACATGGTCTCGTCGTCGAGGTTCGACCGGCCGCTGACGATGTGTGAGCCGGTGGTGTACGCCACGGCTCCGTGGTCGGCTGCCGAGCGCTGCGCGACAGGACCGTCATGGAGACGGACGTGACCGAACGTCATGGGGTATGCCTGTTCCATGCGTTCAACGATGCGCGCGGGCAGTGGCTTGCCGGGGGTGGCGATCGCATCGCCCGGCGACACCCGTCGCTGCACGGGCGTCTCCCCGTGGCGGCATTCCGGACCGTGCTCGTGCAGGTCGGATTCCGCTCGGCGCTGCAGTGAGGTGTCCGCGTGTCCGCACCCGGGACCGTGCTGGTGTCGGGTTTCCTCGACCGCGCGCGAGACGGCCGCGTTTCCGGCCAGCCGCTGGAGTGAGAGGACACCGGCCGCCCACCCGGGCACCTGCGACGGCCGGGTTTGCTGCCCCGCGGGTCCGTTGCCGCGGTTCTGCTCCTTGCCGTTGTCCTGCGCGCGCACGAGTGCTCCCCTCGACGGTGGATCCACGTCAGTACGGCACTCTCCTCCGGTACATCCGGACCGGGCAGGGCCACGGGGGCACCTTCGGGGGCAGACGGACCGGCTGTATGGCCATGAGGGCGGTGGGAACTGCCATCGGGCGCGCGAAGGCCCCGCCGACGCGATCATCGGCACGCACGACTCGCAGGCTGAGCGCCGTTCCCCTTCGAGGCTGCTGAAGAGCGTGGAGACTCGCCGGCCGTCGCGGAGCAGCACTGTGCGGCGCAGGCATCCCCCCTGCGTCAATCCGGTCTCGGAAGGCACCCGGGACGAGCGGGTGGTGGACGACGAGATCGGCGAGGCGCTGGTGCTGCTGTGGGGCAGCTCGGCGGTGCACACCTGGAACGCCCGTCGGGGCGCGGTGCTGTCCTGGACCGGCTGATGCTCCGAGCGCGGCCACGACGGGCCGAGCGTGCCGGTGTGGGCGAAGGGGTTGGCGATGCCAGACTCGGATGCCCCGGTGCGCTCGAAGATGGCGATCGACCGGCTGATCGCCCGCCGCGACGTCCCCTGCGGGAGAAGGCGCTGTGGCGGATGCTCTACGAGACGTGCGTCCACTCGGAGGAGGCTTTGGACGTCGACATCGAGGACCTGGACCTGGCCGGCCGCCGCTGCCCGGTGAAGGCCGAGGGCGCACAGCCCAAGGTGCGCCGCCGCGGCGTCACCCGCGCCGACTTCGTGCTGGAGACGGTGTTCTGGGACGCTGGTGCCGCCCGGTTCCTGCCCGGTCTGCTCAAGGGCCGCACGCGCGGGCCGGTCTTCGTCACCCACCGCCGCCCCGGTCCCGGCAAGGTACTCTCCGCCCGGGACGTCTGCCCCGACACTGGCCTGGCCCGCTGGTCCTACGGCCAGGCCCGCGCGCTGCTCGACCAGTACACCGCGCTGGCCCGGCCGGGCACCGGCTGGGGCCTGTACGAGTGGCGGGACTCTTCACCGACCACGCGCGGCGCTGAGCGGGGCGTGAGGTTCGGGCGCGGCCCTCGGGCGTGCCGACCGGGGTTCTCTGGCGACGGAGGCCGGCCGGCACAGCCGCCGATTCAGTCCTGGAGGGAGGCGAGCCAGGCGGTCAGCAGGCGGTTGACCTCCTCGGGACGCTCCTGCTGGATCCAGTGCCCGCAGCCGTCCAGGATGTGGGTGGAGGCCAGGGCGGGGAGGGTGACGGGGTAGGCGTCGATCGCGTCGGCCATCCAGGTCGTGGAGGCGTCCAGGGCGCCGCCGATGAACAGGGACGGCTGCTTGATCGGGGCTCCGCCATACCGGGCGAGGTCCTCCCAGTCGCGGTCCATGTTGCGGTAGCGGTTGAGGGCCCCGGTCATGCCGGTGCGCTCGAACTCCCCGGCGTACACGTCGAGGTCGTCCTCGGTCAGCCAGGCGGGCAGCTTGCCGCCGGGGAAGCGGTCGCGCAGTCGGCCGCCGGTGCGGGCCACGAAGTGCGGGTCGGGCTCGCCCTGGGCGGGCATGGTGTCGGCGGACATGGCCGCGTAGAAGCCCGCGAGCCAGCCCCGGAGGTCGGGCTCCATCTCCGCTTCGGCCCGGCCGGGCTCCTGGAAGTACGAGACGTAGAACTCCTCGTCGCCGCCCATCTGCGCGAAGACGTCGGTGGGGCGGGGGCCGCCGGGTGGCGCGTAGGGGACGCTCAGGAGTCCGACGGCGCGGAAGACCTCGGGGTGGAGCAGGGCGGAAGCCGCCGCGATGCCGGAGCCCCAGTCGTGCCCGACGACCACCGCCCTTTCCTCGCCCAGGGCGCGCACCAGGGCGACGTTGTCCTCCACCAGGTCGAGCATCCGGTAGGCATCCGTCGCGGCCGGCTTGGAGGAGCGGCCGTAGCCGCGCACATCGAGCGCCACGGCCCGGTACCCCGCCGCCGCGAGGGCCGGGAGTTGGCGACGCCAGGAGTACCAGGACTCGGGGAAGCCGTGGACGAGCAGGACGAGCGGTCCGGTGCCCTGCTCGACCAGGTGCAGGCGCCCAGCGGGTGCCTCGATGGTGCGGTGGCGCAGGTCGGCGGACGGCGCGGGCTGGTGCATCGCTTCTCCTCGGTTCACGGGCGGTCGCGGTTACCCACCGATCATGCGGCGCGGCGGCCGCGCGACGCGAGCACTCTTGCCATCCTGGCAAACTGGCAGGACAGGGCGGTGGAGGCGGCACGGCCGGAGGGGGCGGGGCGACGGTGACGGACGACGGCATGGCCGACAAGCTGGCGGCCATGGGCCCCCGGCTGCGGGCCGCGCGCGAGCAGCACGGCGCCACGCTCACCGGTGTCAGCCGCGCGACCGGCATCTCGCTGAGCACGCTGTCGCGGATCGAGACCGGCCGGCGCAAGCCCACCCTGGAGGTGCTGCTGCAGCTCGCGAAGGCGTACGACGTCTCCCTGGACGAGCTGGCCGGCACCGCACCCGCCGCGGCGGCCGGACCGCGCGCCCAGGTGCCGCAGCGTTCCGGCAGCGACAAGGCGGTGCTGCCGCTGACCCGGTACGTCGGGGGCCTGCACGCCCACAAGCACGTCCTGCCCGCCCTCGACGCGCCGCCGGCGCGGCCGCAGCAGGTCTCCCATGACGGGTACGAATGGCTGTGCGTCCTGTACGGGCGGCTGTGGCTGGCGCTCGGCGAGCAGGACCTCGTGCTGAGCGCCGGCGACGTGGCCGAGTTCGACACCCGCACCGCCCACGGAGTCGCGAACGCCAGCCCCGGTGGACCGGTCGAATACCTGATCATGTTCGGGCCGCAGGGGGAGCGCCTGCGATCGCGCACCCCAGCCCCCGACCGATGGCCCCGGTAGTGCGGAGCGCAGCATCCGGGCCCCCGCGACGTTGCCTGCGGCTTCACGCTTCGGCGGGCGTCCGGATCACGCGGTGGTCGCAGGCCGCCGGGCAGGTCAGGGAGCTGGAGCATGTTGGTGCGGTGCCGCACGAACGGGGAGGGGCGAGCCACGTCCCCGTCACGGACGTCGAAACCGTCCATCCACAGCTGCTTCACCGCAGCGTCCACGTACGCGTGTTGAACAGCCGGAGAGCGTTGAGCACCAGCCCCAGCACCCCGATCTGGTCCTCCATGCCGTCCACTAGCGCGGGTAGAGCTGCCCGTGGCGGCTGCGAAAGACAAATGCGTTAAGCGAGCGGGTTGCCGAGACCGGGTCGACAACGCTCCTTACTTTGACATCGTGTTCGGGCGGGCGCCCGATGCTCGGCTACGACTTCTCGCCGCGTCTCCGGGGTCTGGCCGACCAGAGGTTCCGGCGGGCCGGGCTTCCCGGGAGGCGGGCGGCGACTGCGGGGTGCAGGGCTCCTCGCAGCGGCGTTCCGGAATCGGCTGCGGCCTCCTTGGACGCCTGGATATGGCGGCCCACAGTCAAGATCAGGCCGGCGAACTCGAAGAGCTCTGTGGTCTGCTTCTCATCCACCTCACCAGCGATGGACGGTGTTCGTCCGGTCAGCCGAGCGATGCGCTCGCCGCACGCAGTTCGTCCAGGGCCGCCAGGGTGTAGCCGGCGAGCTCGTCATCGGCGCCACGGTCGTCCTCGGCCCATTTGGCGTACCCCCGTTTGAAAGCGAGGACGCCCAGCTCGCCCGCGAGAGCCGCAGTCGGATCGGGTACGCCGCGGGACACAAGAGCGGTTGTCATCGCGGCTGCGAGACTGACGGTCTTGAGGGTGTCACGCTCTTGAAGCTCGGCGCTGGCGGCGACGGCCGCCTTCAGGCGGGGCGCGAGCTCGCGACTTCCGGGGCCCATCGCGGTCGCGGCGCGCCCGAGTCCGGCGGCGACTGCCTCAAGCGGGCTGGCGTCGTCGGGCGCGTCGGCGATCCCTTCGGCCAGCAGCCGGCTCAGCGTCTCCTGCCCGGCGACCAGCAGCTCGCGCTTGTCGGGGAAGTGCCGGAAGAAGGTGCTCTTGGTGACCCCGGCGCGCTCGGCGATCTGCGCGACCGTCGTGGCGTCGTACCCCTGCTCCGTGAACAGGTCGACCGCAGCCACGACGAGGCGTTCACGTGCACCTGGTTCCCATCGACCCATGGGTTCAGTATATGTGATGGGACTCTTGTCCCGTCACCCTGCTAGAGTGATGGGACAAGAGTCCCATCACATCCGGGAGGGTTTCCATGCGCGTCTTCGTCACCGGTGGCACCGGTCTGATCGGTTCCGCCGTCATCGCCGAACTCCTCGGCACAGGCCACACCGTCCTCGCGCTCGCCCGCTCCGACGCCTCCGCACGGGCCGCCGAGGCAGCCGGCGCCGAGCCGCTGCGGGGAGGCCTCGCCGATCTGGACGTCCTGCGCTCCGGCGCCGCCCAGGCCGACGGGGTGATCCACCTGGCCTTCGGCAACGACTTCAGCAGCCCCGAGGCCCTCGCCCGGAACGTCGCCGAGGAGACCGCCGCCCTCACCACCCTCGGCGAGGAGCTCGTCGGCAGCAACCGTCCCCTGGTCGCCGTCTCGGGTACGCCCTGGATAGCGGGCCGTGCCTCCACCGAGGCCGACCCGGTGCCGACCGACGGGCCGGTCGGCGGCCGCAGTCGTACGGTCACAGCGGTCCTGGGCCTGGCTTCGCGCGGGGTCCGGAGCACGTCCGTACGTTTGCCGCGCACGGTTCACAACGAGGGCACGGGCGGGTTTGCCGGTCTGCTGACCAACATCGCACGCCAGAGCAGGATCTCCGGCTACCCCGGCGACGGCACACAGCGCTGGCCCGCCGTCCACGCGCTCGACGCGGCCGTCCTCTTCCGGCTGGCCCTGGAGCAGGCGGAGGCCGGTACCGCCTGGCACGCCGTGGCCGACGAAGGGGACCAGGTACGGGACATCGCGGCCGTCATCGGCCGACGGCTGGGCCTGCCGGTCGAGTCGGTGCCGGAGGAGGCCTACGGCGTGCTCGGCCCGATCTTCAAGGCCGACCAGCCCTCGTCCAGCACCCGCACCCGGCAGGCGCTCGGCTGGGAGCCGAAGCACCCCGGCCTTCTGGAGGACCTGGAGAACATCCGGCCCTGATCGGCGACCGACGCTCGGTCCGCCACCCGCGTGGCTGCGACACGTCTCGCACCACCCGTGCCAATGCGGCAATTCATGTCCACAACTAGCAGGAGGTTCCCTCATGGTGTCAGTTGTCTTCGGCGCTCGCGGTAACGTCGGTCGTCACGTGGCCGATGGTCTGCTGGTCGCCGGTGAGCAGGTCAGAGCAGTCATCAGGACCCCAGCCGCGGGCTTGGCGCCTGGGTGCGAAGCAGTCGTCGCGGACCTGGAGCGTCCCGAGACGCTGCCCGCAGCATTCGACGGTGCCGACAAGGTGTTCCTGTACGGAATGCTCAACCCCCAGAAGCCCTACGACATCGAGAAGGTCGCTGCGGCGGCCGCAGCTGCGGGGATCCGGCAGGTGGTTCTGCTCTCGTCGGTGTCGGTCGTCCTGGACCCCGACGCCGACCACCCGGTCGCCCGCCTGAACCGCTCGATCGAGCAGGCCGTCCAACGGTCCGGCATGGACTGGACGTTCCTCAGGCCGGGGACATTCGCGACCAACACCCGCACCTGGTGGGCCGAATCTATCCGCACCGACAACGTCGTCCGCCTTCCCTACCCACTCGCACAGTCGGCACCGGTGCACGAGAAGGACATCGCGGCGCTGGCGGTGACCGCCCTGACCGAACCGGGCCACTCGCACCAGGCCTACACCATCTACGGGGCCGAGTCCCTGACCCTGCAACGCCAGGTCGAGCACATTGGCGAGGCCATCGGACGTCATGTCCGGGTGGAACACATCTCGGAGGAGCAGGCTCGCGCGGAAGTCGCCAGAACCATGCATCCGGTCGTGGCCGAAGCGATCGTGAGCCAGTGGGCCGCCGCCGACGGCGTTGTGGCCATGACCTCCGTCATCGCAGAAAAGACCACCGGCGCTCCGGCACACACCTACGCCCAGTGGGCCGTCGACCACGCCGACGACTTCCGCTGAGCTGAGCTTGTCGTGCTGACCAGCTGTACGGGCCCGGTCTGCTCGGCACTCTGGTTTCCCCCACCCTGGCCACGGTGGTAGGGCTTCCGGACACTGGACCCTCCGGACTGCAACGGCAGCCAGGCGCCAGCGCCGGGTGGTCAACGGGCCGGGGGAGTGGCGGGGGGGGGGGGGGGGGGCGCCCCCCCCCCCCCCGCGCCCCCCCCCGCCCCCCCCCCCCCCCGCGGCCGGGGGGCCAAACACGACCCGGGCGCGCGAGA